>CBFGWO010000098.1:0-13184 GCA_965652595.1 uncultured Cellvibrio sp.
CCATCGCAATTTACGATCATGTAGAAGCGATTGATTACGGCGCGGCGCACACGCTCTCCGCACTCTTGTTGGGTTTGTCTTTTGTTATGCTGCTCGCGCTTTACACGTTTAACGGGCGCTTTAGTTTGACCCACTTCGGGGGTAACCGCTGATGATCAATTTTGAATTCGAGCTGCAGCGCCCGGAGTTTCATTTACAGCTTGCCACCACCTTGCCCGAGCGCGGTGTGATTGCACTTTTTGGTCGCTCCGGTTGTGGTAAAACCACGCTCTTGCGTTGCCTGGCGGGATTGGAACCCAGGGTAAAGGGACGCCTGCAAGTAGGCGATTGTGTATGGCAAAACAATGCTCTTTTTCTGCCACCGCAGAAGCGCTCAGTGGGTTATGTTTTTCAAGAGGGGCGATTGTTTCCGCACCTGTCAGTACACGGCAACTTGTACTACGGCTACCAGCGCATCTCGGCAAGCGAGCGACGCATTCATCCGGAGCAGATTATTGAACTGCTGGGCCTCGCAGAGTTTTTGCAGCGCTACCCCAACGAATTATCCGGCGGCCAACGCCAACGAGTTGCCATAGGCCGCGCACTACTCACCAGCCCACAATTGTTATTAATGGATGAGCCTCTCGCTGCACTCGACGCCATTAGCAAAGCCGAAATTCTGCCTTGGCTGGAGCGGTTACATTGCGCGTTAAGCATCCCGGTAATTTATGTCAGCCATGCACTGGAAGAAGTGGCGCGACTGGCCGATCACATGGTGTTATTGGAAGACGGAAAACTCCGCGCCCAAGGGCCGCTGCAACAACTGCTTACACGCAGCGACCTACCCCTTGCTCACAGCGATAGGGCCACCTCGATACTCGATGCGCAAGTCGTCGGTTACGATGAACATTATCGTTTAGCTGAACTTTCTTTCGCGGGCATTCACCTTAAAGTTCCCTGCGAGCAGGCCCCCAGGGGTGAACATTTGCGTATTGGTTTAGCGGCCCGCGATATGGTACTCAGCCTTGCGCCGCCCAACGAAAGCAGCACGCTAAATGTACTACCCGTTAGCGTGATCGACATCAGCCCCGACGCACATCCTGCCCATGTGCTCGTGCGCCTTGGTGTGGCCGACGCTGTGCTGTTAGCGCGCATTACTCGCCACTCGTTGGATGCACTGAAGCTTGCAGCAGGCCAGCGGGTGTATGCACAAATTAAAGCGGTGGCGATTGGTTAGATAAATTCAAAATTGACTGAATGCCACGAGTGAGCCACCATCGACGGCCAAAAACTCAAAACACGAATAAAACGGAGACAACACCCAGTGGCGATCAAGAAATCAGAGCTGTATTCATCGCTATGGCAAAGCTGCGACGCCCTGCGCGGCGGTATGGACGCCAGCCAGTACAAGGACTACGTACTCTTCATGCTGTTTATCAAATACATCTCGGACAAATACGCCGACTACGACGGCTTTGAACCGCCAGTGGTCATCCCCCAGGGCGCCAGCTTCAAGGACATGATCCAGCTCAAGGGCAAACCCGACATAGGCGACAAGATCAACACCCAGATCATCCAGCCGCTGATCGACGCCAACCAGCGCCTGGCGCGCAGTGACTTCCCCGACTTTAACGACCCCAACAAGCTCGGCGAAGGCAAGGCCATGGTGGATCGCCTGACCACCCTAATCGCCATTTTCCAGAAGCCGGAGCTGGACTTTGCCAAAAACCGCGCCGAGCACGACGACATCCTCGGCGACGCCTACGAATATCTGATGCGCCACTTCGCCACCGAAAGCGGCAAAAGCAAGGGCCAGTTCTACACCCCCTCGGAAGTCAGCCGCGTGCTGGCCCAGGTGCTCGGCATAGGCCCCCACAACACCACCGCCCGCACCAGCGCCTACGACCCCACCTGCGGCTCCGGCTCCCTGCTGCTCAAAGTGGCCGCCGAAGCGGGCAAACACATCACCCTGGAAGGCCAGGAAAAAGACGTAACCACCGCTGGCCTGGCGCGCATGAACATGATTCTGCACGACTTCCCCAGCGCCAACATCCTGCAGGGCGATACCCTGGCCAACCCCAAATTCAAGGATGGCGAACAACTGCGCACCTACGACTACGTGGTCGCCAACCCGCCGTTTTCCGACAAAGCCTGGAGCACCGGCCTCACCCCGGATAACGACCCCTTCCAGCGCTTTGGCTGGGGCGTGCCGCCCGCCAAACAGGGCGATTACGCCTACCTGCTGCATGTTATCCGCTCCCTCAACAGCACCGGCAAGGGCGCGGTGATCCTGCCCCACGGCGTGCTGTTTCGCGGCAATGCCGAAGCGGTGATCCGCAAGGCACTGGTGCGCTCCGGCTACCTCAAAGGCATCATCGGCCTGCCCGCCAACCTCTTTTACGGCACCGGCATCCCCGCTTGCATCCTGGTGCTGGACAAAGAGAACGCTCAGGCACGCAAAGGCATCTTTATGATCGACGCCGCCAAGGGCTTTATCAAAGACGGCAACAAAAACCGCCTGCGCGAACAGGACATCCACCGCATCGTCGACACCTTTCGCAAACAGGTAGACGTGCCGCGCTACGCGCGCAGCGTGCCCTTTGATGAAATCGCCGATGCGAAAAACGATTTCAACCTCAACCTGCCGCGCTATATCGACACCAGCGAGCCGGAAGACCTGCACGACATTCACGCCCACCTCAACGGCGGCATCCCCGAGCGGGATATCGACGGCGACCCGGCAGGCTTCCCACCCGTACCCGGCCTTGCCGCCTACTGGCGGGTGCTACCCGGCCTGCGCAAAACCCTCTTTTGCGCCAACAAACACCCCGGCTACGCCGACCTCAAGGTCGATATGGCCAGTGTCAAAACCACCATCCTCGAACACAACGAATTCGCCCGCTTTCGCAACACGGTTACCGAGTTGTTCAACAACTGGCGAGCGCGCAACACCAAGGTGCTAAAAGCCTTCGACCTCGACGGCCACCCCAAGGCGCTGATCCACCAGATCGGCGAAGACCTGCTCGACAGCTTCCGCAAGGCGCCGCTGCTGGATGCCTACGACATCTACCAACACCTGATGGACTACTGGTTCGAGGCCATGCAAGACGACGCCTACGCCATAGCCGCCGACGGCTGGGCAGCCAAACCCCAGCGCGTGTTGGAAGAAGTGAAAAACGGCGCAAAACAGGGCCAAATGAAAGACAAAGGCTGGGCCTGCGACCTGATTCCCAAACCCTACATAGTCGCCCGCTACTTTGCCCAGCAGCAAACCCAACTCAACGACCTGCAAACCCAGGCCGACAGCCTGGCCAGCCAGCTTACCGAACTGGAAGAAGAACACAGCGGCGAAGACGGCGCCTTTGCCGAACTGGACAGCATCAACAAAGGCGCAGTGGCCAAACGCTTAAAAGAAATCAAAGGCGACCGCGACAGCGCCGCCGAAGCCAAAGTGCTTAAGCAATGGAGCACGCTGGAAAAACAACACAGCGAACTGAAAAAGCACATCAAAGAGCTGGACGCCCAACTCGACCAACTGGCCCACGACCACTACGCCAAACTCAGCACCGACGAAATCAAAACCCTGGTAGTGGACGACAAATGGCTCACTGCGCTGGAAACCGCCGTGCAAAACGAACTGGAACGCGTTTCCCAAACCCTAACCGGCCGCGTGCGCGAACTGGCGGAGCGCTATGCCACACCGTTGCCGCAGTTGACCAAACGCGTGGAAGAGCTGTCTGCTCGGGTGGATGAGCATTTGAAGAAGATGGGAGTGAGTTGGGTATGAACGGGGATGTGATGGCGGTTAGGGAGGTTTCGGCGGATTACAGATTGGAGGGCGAAAAATCGTCTGTGCCTGCTGGATACAAGAAAACTGAGATGGGACTGATTCCAGAAGACTGGAAAATTAAGAAGATTTCTGAACTTTCATCCGTTGCTACTGGAAACACACCTCCAACTAACGATAGATCAAATTACGGCGATGAATTCCTATTCGCAAGCCCGACAGATATGGGAAAAAGAAAGCACATTATTTCGACTGAAAAAATGCTCTCAAAAAAGGGATTCTCGACATCAAGGAAATTTCCAGAAAAATCAGTATTGTTCGTCTGCATAGGCTCAACTATTGGTAAATGCGGCATCGCTCCATTCGAGATTACTTCCAACCAGCAGATCAATGCAGTCCTGCCTTCTGACTCTTTCTGCTCAGACTTTATGTACTATGCTCTCTGTTTTTCTTCCATGAAGATTAAGGAGCAAGCAGGCGAGCAAGCAGTACCACTGATAAACAAGTCTCAATTCTCAGCCAACAAAATTGCTTTGCCTCCCAAATCAGAACAACGCGCCATCGCCACCGCCCTGAGCGACGTCGATGCCCTGCTGGAAGAACTGGATCGCCTGATCGCCAAAAAACGCGACCTCAAACAAGCCGCCATGCAACAACTCCTCACCGGCCAAACCCGCCTCCCGGGGTTTGAGGGGGAGTGGAAGGAAGTATCCATCCGAGAAGTACTCACCCAGAGCGCCACATATGGAATTGTCACGGCAGGAAGGTTCGTATCCAGTGGTGTAAAAATGGTACGGGGTGGAGATATATCTGATGGTCGCATATCAATAGACCTCCCTATGGTTAGCGAGGAGAAATCAGCCGAGTATCAACGAACTGTTCTAAGAGAAAATGACATTGTCATAGCATTAGTTGGGTACCCTGGTGCAGCAGCAGTCGTTCCCGAAGAACTTATCGGTTCAAATATTTCCCGGGCAGTTGGATTGCTCAGGCTGGATGATAATGTAGATGCCCGCTTCATGACTTTTTTTCTAAATTCTCCGCAAGGTCGGAAGATGGTCCTTGCCCCGAGCGCAGGATCAGCCCAGCAGGTCGTCAACCTATCAGCACTCAATAAGCTCAGGCTTACCATTCCTCCGATCAATGAGCAAAGAGCAATTTCAGAGAGACTTGATCGCATTGATGAAGAAGCTGAAGCTCTTAATCTGCGCCGAAGAAAAACTTCTGCGCTGAAGAAGGCCATGATGCAAGAACTCCTCACAGGAAGGACTCGATTGTTATGAGTGTGTCTGAAATGTTTTCAGAGTTTGTCGCGAATTTGGCGATTCGTAACACAGAAACGATTAGCCTTCGCTACGGAGAGTTAACGTCGGCTCTGAACAAACAATTTCGCGATACAGAATCGAGTACAGCCAATACGCTTCAAGTGGGCTCGTTCGGCAGAAAAACTGGCATACACGGCATTTCAGACCTGGACATGCTTTATATCATGCCCAAGCATAAATGGAGCAGCTACGAAAATGGTGGGCAACTGAAATTATTGCAGGATACCAAGGCCGCTATTTTAGAGCGCTACCGAACAACCAAAGTTCGTGTTGATCGACTGGTTGTAACAGTTACTTACACCAATTTTCACGTCGAAGTTCAACCGGTCTTTCAGCAAGATGATGGGAGCTATCTATACCCTGACACCAAGGATGGTGGACGCTGGAAAACCACTAAGCCTAAAGAGGAAATGAAAGCAGTCGCTGACATGGATGCAGTTAAAAATTCTAACCTGCGCAGACTTTGCAAGATGATCAGGGCATGGAGGAATAAGCACGGCTTTGCGATGGGAGGATTGCTGGTTGATACATTGGCCTATAAATTCATTGAGTCGACTTCAGACTATGATACAAAGAGTTATCTTTACTACGACCATTTGAGCCGAGATTTTTTCGAATATATTGCTGAATTGCCCGAGCAAAATGAGTATGCAGCACCTGGAAGTGGGCAGCGGGTTAGGGTAAAAAAGAAATTCCAAAAAAAGGCAAAGAAGGCTCATAGGCTCTGCCTTGAGGCTATAGCTGCAGAAGGGCAAAGCGGGGTTAACGACAAGTGGAAAAAAGTTTACGGACGACCTTTTCCTTCCGCGAAAAAATCCATTCAAAGCTCGCTATCTGAAGGCTCCGCTTCTGGATGGGATGACACCGAAGAATTTATTGAAGATAAGTATCCGATTGATATACGAGAGAACTTAAAAATTGACTGCGAAGTTAAGCAGAATGGATTTAGAAAATTTTTTCTGACCGAAATTCTAATGAAAAAAATACCATTGAAGGCCAACAAGACGCTGGAGTTCAAAGTTTCGGAAATATCTGCCAGGGAGCCTTATGACCTTTATTGGAAGGTTTTGAATAGAGGCGATGAAGCTCGAAAGCGAAACTGTATTCGCGGTCAGATAGTTCGTGACGCAGGTTATTCTCGTAAAACGGAGAAAACAAATTTTCAGGGTGACCACATTGTTGAGTGCTATTGCGTAAAGAATGATGTAGTTATAGCAAAAAAGTAGGATTCACGTGCCGATCATACCGGATGGGAGTGATTATGATTGAAGATGCTCAAATTCTTGAAGGTCAGTTGCGTGAATGTTATGGGCGAGTTGTGTATTCGCATAAAACGCACGAAAAGTGTGCCGACATCTTACTCAGCAGGCATGACACTATAAAAATTTTGCAGATTTTGCTTTCTGCGCTGGTAACGGGCGGGATAATTTCGACTTTCTTTGAGGACGGCAATGTTGGGGCGACGATTAGCGCTGTGCTCTCTACATTACTGCTTATTCTCAATGCGTACACTAAAGATTATGACTTGGGTGAAATTGCACAAAAGCATAGGCAGGCAGCAGCTAGCCTATGGATTGTTCGTGAAGAATACTTATCTTTGCTGACAGATATCCGCGTTGGCGATATTTCACTCGATTCAATCCGAGAAAAAAGGGACGACCTTGTGAAGGAGTTGCATAAAGTGTATGTGGGCGCTCCGAGCACGAACTACAAGGCTTATGTAAAAGCACAAGATGCGCTACAAAATCTTGAAGACATGACGTTTTCTGACGAAGAAATAGATGCGTTTCTTCCCGCAGAGCTAAAACGGAAATAACTAATGATCGACGCCGACCTTCTCCAGCTGCTGGCCCGCGGCGAAGACAGCCGCCATCAGTTCAAACGCGACGTCACCAACGGCGACAGCCTCGCGGCTGAATTGGCAGCCTTTGCCAACAGCGGCGGTGGTCGGTTGTTTCTCGGTGTGAGCGATGACGGCAGCATCGCCGGGTTGAACGCCGCCGATGTGCGTCGCTTGAACCAGTTGCTCGGCAATGTTGCCAGCCAGCAGGTGCGCCCGCCGGTACACCCGACGACGGAAAATGTGCAAACCGATCAAGGGATTGTGATTGTGGTGGAGGTGCCCAATGGGCTGGCCAAACCCTATATGGATAACCAAGGCCGCATTTGGGTTAAGCAGGGTTCGGACAAACGCCATGTGACCTCTCGCGAGGAAATGCAGCGCATGTTCCAGCGCGCCGGTTTGGTGTATGCCGATGTGGTGCCGGTGGCGGGCACCTCACTGGCCGATCTGGACGAAAAAGCTTTTCAAACTTATTTCAACCGCCGCTATGCACAGGCACCGGAATTTGCCGGGCAAACACCAGAGCAGTTATTGCAGAACCTGGGGCTGGGGGATGGCAGCGAGTTGAACCTGGCCGGGCTGATGCTGTTTGGCCGCAACCCACAGCGCTGGCGCCCGGCATTCGAGATCAAGGCAGTGGCATTTCCTGGCACTGCGCTGCATGACAACCGCTACCTGGACAGTGAAGACATCAAGGGCACACTGCCGGAGCAATTCAAGGGCGCTTTCGCGTTTATCAAACGCAATTTGCACCATGTTCAGCGCGGGCGGGGTTTTAACACCCTGGGTGAGTTGGAAATTCCCGAAGGTGCTTTGGAAGAGTTGCTGGTCAATGCGCTGATTCACCGGGATTATTTCACCAGCGCCTCAATCCGCATTATGGTGTTTGCGGATCGGGTGGAAATTGCCAGCCCCGGCCACCTGCCGGACAGTCTGAGCGTGGCGGATATCCGCCAGGGCCGCACCAACCGCCGCAACCCTACCCTCACCGAGCATGCGTCCCATATCCTGCCCTACCGCGGTGTGGGCAGCGGCATTCCCCGCGCCTTGAAGGAATGGCCGCGTATCGAGCTGCTGGATGACGTGTGTGGCAACCAGTTCAGTGCGGTGATCTGGCGCCCGGCGGCGGAGTGGGCGGGTGCCGGAGATGTGGCCGACCCAGTCACCCCACAAGTCACCCCACAAGTCACCCCACAAGTCACCCCACAAGTCACCCCACAAGTCACCCCAGAAATTCAGCGATTGCTGGCAGTCGCTCAGGGCGAAGCAAAACGATCTGAGCTCCAGCAGGCACTTGGCCTTAAAGATAGAAAACATTTTATCGAGACGTACCTGCATCCAGCGCTTGAAGAGGGGCTGATAGAAATGACCATTCCGGAAAAACCTCTCAGCAGCTTACAACGCTACCGCCTCACGGCCATCGGCCAGGCTTGGCTGCAACAACAAAACAAGGGATAAGCCCATGAACCAGCAAACCCGCCCCGAGCGCCAAACTCAAAACCGCGTGGTTGCGCTGCTGACCCGCTCGGTGCAAGAGGGTGGCCTGGGTTACCGGTATTTGGGTGACTGGAGCAAACGCGCCAACAACCGGGCCATAGAGCCGGAGCTGCTGGGCGCCAACCTGCGCGAACGCGGCTACTCCGATGCGCACATTTCGGCGGCTCTGCAAAAGCTGCAAGCCGCAGCCGATGTTACCGGCATTACGCTTTATCAGGCCAATATGCGCACCTACAACCTGCTGCGCTATCCGGTGCAGGTGTTGCTGGCACCCGGCCAACCCCACCAGGACGTACACCTGATCGACTGGGCACACCCGGAGCGCAACGATTTTGCCCTGGCCGAGGAGGTAACCTTAAAAGGCGGCCACCAACGCCGTCCGGATTTGGTGATTTACCTGAACGGGATTGCCGTCGCCATGATCGAGCTGAAACGCAGCTCGGTGGAAGTTGCCGACGGCATTCGCCAGCTGATTACCAATCAGGAGCCGATGTTTAATCCGGCGTTTTTCGCAGGCGCACAGTTGCTGTTGGCGGGCAGCGATTCCCAGGGTTTACGTTACGGCACCATGGGCACACCAGAGCAATTTTTTGTGCAGTGGAAAGACGACGCGGGCAGCCATCAATTGCAACCCGGCGCCTTGCTGGATGGCCCGCTGGCTCAAATCTGTGCCAAGCAGTGCCTGCTCGATTTAATACGCAATTTCGTTATTTTTGATGCGGGCCAAAAAAAGGTGCCGCGCCAACACCAGTACGCGGGCATAAAGGCCGCCCAGGTGCGCATTGCCAAACGCGAAGGCGGCGTTATTTGGCACACCCAGGGGAGCGGCAAAAGTATTTTGATGGTGCTGCTGGCCAAGTGGCTGCTGGAACAGGAGCCGGAGGCGCGTGTGCTGATCGTGACCGACCGCGACGAGTTGGATAAACAAATTGAAGGCGTTATGCGCAACGCCGGTGTGGTGGGTGAAGATGAGCCTTCACCACGCATTACCTCCCGCGCACAAATGATAGAAAAACTCGGTGCCACTACGCCGCGCCTGCTCTGTGCCTTGTTGCATAAATTCGACGCTTCCGACCTGGCTGGCGATCCGCCGCCAATTCATGGCCGTTTTTACGTGTTTGTGGACGAATGCCACCGCACCCAAGGTGGCAATATGAACAAGCAAATGAAGCGCTGGCTGGAGCAAGCTATTTTTGTCGGCTTTACCGGCACGCCCCTGCTGCGCAAAGACAAACAAACCACCCGCGAGGTATTTGGCACCTACATTCATACCTACAAGTTCCCGCAGGCCGTGGCCGATAAAGTTGTGCTGGATTTGAAATACGAAGCCCGCGATGTACCCCAGCGGCTCAGTTCCCGCGAGGCGATTGATAACTGGTTTGAACAAAAAACCAAAACCCTGAACAACTACCAAAAAGCGGCCTTGCGTAAACGCTGGGCCACGCTGGAAGAACTGATGAGCGCCAAGGAACGCAAAGAGCGCATTATCGCCAGCATTATTGAAGACTTCAGCCTGAAGGCGCGATTGAACAATGATCGCGGCACGGCCATTTTGGTGGCCGCTTCCATTTACGATGCCTGCCATTACTTCCGCCTGTTTCAGCAAACCTCCTTCGGTAAATACTGCGGCGTTATTACTTCCTTTGAGCCCAACCATAACGCCATATCCCGCGAGGCGCCGGACAGCGACGAGCGATACAAATACGACACCTATACCGACTATGTGCTTAAGGGCTTTCAGAGCACCAAACAATACGAAGACGAAATGAAACGGCGCTTCAAGGAGGAGCCTGCCAACCTGAAGCTGCTGATTGTGGTAAGCAAACTGCTTACCGGTTTTGATGCACCTTCCTGTACTTACATTTACCTGGATAACGAGCTGCGCGATCACAACCTGTTTCAGGCCATTTGCCGCACCAACCGGCTGGATGGCGACGACAAAGACTACGGCCATATCGTCGATTTCAAGCAGCTGTTCGGCGATGTGCAAAATGCCATTTCGGTGTACAGCTCTGACGAGCTGGATCTGGACGATGGCGGCAATGCCGAAAACAACATCGAGTTGAAAGATTGGTTGAAAGAGGGCCGCCGCAAGCTGGACGAAGCCCGCGAAGCGCTCAAATACCTATGTGAGCCTGTGTTGCCGCCTAAAGAAATTGAACAGCACATTCACTATTTTTGCGGCGAGGCGTTTAACTTCGAGGCGCTAAACAGTACCGAGCCACTGCGTATTGCCTTTTACAAAGCTGTGGTGACATTTGTGCGCGCCTATTCCAGCATTGCGCAGAACCTGGAGGAAGCAGGCTACTTGCCGTCGCAAATTGCCGAATTGAATCAAGAAGCTGCGTTTTACGCCGAAGTGCGCGATGCGATCAAGTGCCACTCCGGTGAGGAGCTGGACATCAAACCCTTTGAAGCCGACATGCGCCACCTGCTGAATACTTATATTCAAGCGGATTCCGCCACCAAGATGGGCGATGTGGATAGCTATTCGCTGGTGGAACTGATTATTCACACCGGCATTCACGATGCCATTGCGCAAAAGCTGAATGAAAAGGGCAAGCTGTCCCAAAATGCCGTGGCTGAAGGCATTATCAACAACGTTCGCAAAACCATCATTCGCGACCAGCTCACAGACCCACGTTTTTATGAGCAGCTTTCCAAACTGCTGGATGACCTGATCAGCGACTGGCGCAATGAGACCGCCTCCTACCAGGAGTTTTTGCAGCGCATGGAGGCTCTGGTGAAAACTCTGGACAAAGGTTACAGCGAAGACGAAGTACCCACAGAGCTGATAGGCAAGCGCGAAGCCTTGATTCTCTACAAAAACTTGCCTGCACTCATCGCTGATGAGGAAAACGAAAACAAAGTGGCCGACCAAAAAGGGGGCTATATAGACCCATTGGTCAGTTTGGCGCTACGTATCGATACTGCCATGCGCGAACAAGCGCCCGCGAACTGGAAGGGTGACGAAGTCAAGGAGCGGCAGGTAAAAAACACCCTGTACAGTATTCTCGGCAAAGACAAAGACGCGACCGTCGCCGTGTTTGATCTGCTCAAGAATATGGATGGCTACCAATGACAGAAACCATAGAGCTGGGTGATATAGCCATTGCCGTTACCCGCAAAGCGGTGCGCAATGTGCACCTGTCTGTGCATCCGCCAGAAGGGCATGTAACCATGGTGGCGCCCACCACAACCCGCCTGGAGGTTGCCAGAGCCTATGCCATTTCCAAACTGGGGTGGATTCGCGATCAGCAAGCAAAGCTGCAACAGCAAGCGCGAGAAACACCCAGACAATATGTGGAGCGAGAGAGCCACTACTTGTGGGGGAGGCGGTATTTATTGAGTGTGTGTGAGCAGGACACCAAACCCAGCGTGCAGCTAAACCACAAACGTATTCGACTGTGTGTGCGCCCAGGCAGTGACCATGCAAAGCGAGCGAGTGTTATGCACGAATGGCACAAGTCTCTTTTACATGAGGCGATTCCGCCACTGCTTGAAAAATGGGAGCCCAAGCTGGGCGTTACAGTGGCTGGGTATTTTTTACAGCGAATGAAAACCCGCTGGGGCAGCTGCAACCCTGTGGCTGGCACCATTCGCTTGAACACCGAATTGGTAAAAAAGCCCAAGGATTTACTGGAGTATGTTGTCGTGCATGAAATGGCGCATCTACTGGAGCCTACCCACAATGAGCGCTTTCTCGCTATTTTGAATCAGCATTACCCAATTTGGCCCGAAGCCAGAATAGAGCTGAACGAACTACCCCTATCTGCCGAGCACTGGACGCAGCAGAACTATGCGCAAATTAAAGCGGTGGCGATTGGTTAGCCTGAGCCACCGCATCCTGCAAACGCGGATACAAACGAAATACGCCTTCGACGGGTTCGATATGTGCTTTTGCCAAGGTCTTCAACGGCTGAAACTGCACGTCCGTTAAAATAAGTTTTGCGTTGACGGCTTTGCAGTGAGTAATCAGTTTGGTGAGCGATGACACACCACCAGCGTCGAGCAAGTTAACGTTATCCAGATAGAGGATGACGGTTTTTCCCGGTTCGCAGTAGCGCGTAAGCTCGCCAAAAATTTTATCCGCTGCTGCAAAAAACAGTGGTCCGGTAATTTTAAATACCCGGCAATCTGCTGGCAGCTGATCAGGCACATATTGTTTGTTATCAGAGATCTCTATCACCCGCGTCATATCGGCGATTTCTTTCATAAACAACATCGCCGCCAGCACAATACCCAGGGTAATCGCGATCACCATATCGAAGAGCACTGTAAGCGAGAAACAGGTGAGCAGAATCAGGATGTCGGCGGTGCGCGATGTTTTTAACAGGTGCAGGCTTTTAGGCGCTTCACTCATATTCCAGGCCACCACCAGCAGCAGAGCCGCCATGGCGGGCATAGGTAAATAACCCAACAGCGGTGCAAAACTCACCAACCCCAGCAACACCACCAAGGCGTGAATCATCGCCGCCACCGGCGACTGCGCACCGGCTTTAAAATTCGCGGCCGAACGCGCAATTGCGGCGGTGGCAGTAATGCCACCAAAAAATGGCGTGACGATATTACCAATGCCCTGCCCTAGCAGCTCGCTGTTAGCGCTGTGGCGCTTGCCAGTCATGCCATCGAGCACCACGGCGCACAATAAAGACTCAATCGCGCCGAGCATGGCAATCGCAAAAGCGGCGGGCAATAGATCGCGCACCAAACTCCAGGTAAGCGCGAGGGGTTCGCCATCGGCACCGGGCTG
>CBFGWO010000099.1:0-13153 GCA_965652595.1 uncultured Cellvibrio sp.
GGGATGTTGGCGACGAGCCTACAAGGACGTATTCACGGCGTGTCTCACCCCCTAACACCCACCCCTGAACCTACACGGAAAAAGAAGCAAACACATGAAACTCATCATTCTCGACCGCGACGGCGTCATCAACCACGAACGCCCCGACTACGTCAAAACCGCCGACGAATGCCAACCCATCGACGGCAGCATCGACGCCATGGCCCGCTTATCAAAAGCTGGCTACACCCTCATCATCGCCACCAACCAATCCGGCCTCGCACGCGGCAAATTCGACCTCGACGACCTCGAAGCCATGCACGCCAAACTCACCCAACTGGTGGAAGAACAAGGCGGCGAAATCGGCGCAATCTTCTATTGCCCCCACGCCCCCGAAGACAACTGCAAATGCCGCAAACCCCTGCCCGGTTTGCTTGAAGCCATAGAAGCCGAATTCAACACCTCGGTAGAATCCTGTTATTTTATTGGCGATAGTCTGCGCGACCTGCAAGCCGCCGTGCGTAAGGGTTGCAAACCGGTTTTGGTAAAAACCGGCAATGGCGAAAACACCTTGATGCAACTTCAGCAAACTCCACCAGAAGCACCTGAAATCCTCGTCAACCTTGAACAGCTTCTGGTGTTTGACGATCTGGCCGCTGCAGCCAACTTTGTTATTAGCGAGAACTGATGTGCTAAAACTTCGCAGCCTGATATTCAGCATTGGCTACTACATTACCAGCACCCTCATGGGTTTTATTGCTGTGCTTATTTGGCCGTTTTTTCCTTACGCCTGGCGTTGGCGTATAGTGACCTGCTGGAATCGCTTTGTGATGTTCTGGCTACGCATTTGCTGCAATATTCGTTTTGAAATAGTCGGGCACAAGCATCCAGAGGCGTTTCCCTGCGTCATCATGGCCAAGCACCAAAGCACCTGGGAAACCATGTTTTTGCAATATTATTTTGGGCCTGTCAGTACCATCCTAAAGCGGGAATTATTTCGTATACCCTTTTTTGGCTGGGGCCTCGCCAGCTTGCGCCCGATTGCCATTGATCGCAGCAGCCCGGTACAGGCGCTAAAAGACATTAAACAAATAGGTTTGAAACGGCTGGCGCAGGGCAATAATTTGCTGATTTTTCCGGAGGGAACACGCACCCCCGTCGGCGAAGCGGGCAAATATGCGCGCAGTGGCGCGGATATTGCGATCAGTGCGGGCGTGCCCATTATTGCGGTGGCACACAATGCAGGTGAATACTGGCCACACAAAGACTTTATCAAGTACCCAGGCACCATCCGCGTCGTAATCAGTGAACCCTTTGCGACCCAAGGCGCCGACCGAAAACAACTGACCGAGACAATTAAAGACTGGATTGAGGGCGAGGTCGCCAAGATGGTTCCCGCCAAAAAAATAGGAATTGATGTGTGATTTATTGTCGTTCGCTTATCTTTTATATCCTGCACAACCTTTCCGGCATTATTGCCGGCACTTTTTTAGTCATTGTCTGGCCGTTGCTTCCCTATAGCATTCACCGCCATCTGGTATCGGCGTGGATTCTATTCAGCATGTTTTTGTTGCGGATTTGCTGCGGTATTCGCATTCGAATTGTGGGTGAGCGCCCCAAGCACCTCTATCCCTGCGTCATCATGGCCAATCATCAAAGCACCTGGGAAACCATTTTTTTGCAGTATTTTTTTGGCCCCGCCAGTGCCGTCGCCAAGAAAGAGCTGCTGCGCATTCCTTTTTTCGGCTGGGGCCTGGCCACTATGCGCCCCATCACGATTGATCGCGCCAATCCGGTTCAAGCCTTGAAAGATCTCAAAGCCAAGGGTATGGCTCGCTTGAAGCAGGGCAACAACCTGCTGATTTTTCCGGAGGGCACACGGGTTGCTCCGGGCCAAACTGGCAACTATGCCCGCAGTGGAGCGGATATTGCCTGCTCCGCCGGTGTCGCTCTGGTACCGGTGGCCCACAACGCGGGCGAATGCTGGCCCCATAAAACCATCATGAAATATCCGGGCACCATTACCCTGGTGATAGGTGAACCCATAGCTACCCAAGGGCGCGAACGCAAGGAATTGACCACCGAAGTCAAACACTGGATTGAAGGGCAGCTGAGCCAGTTGCCACCCGGCCGCGCCGACGGGCGCAGGCCCTGGCTGGAGGAGGCCGCCGCCAATGCCGACAAATCCACGGCAACTTGATGTTTTTTTACTGAGTGCTGGTTTGACTTTAAGCCGCAAGTTGCGCATTGTTCGCGTCTGCTATTCTTCGTAAACGAGGGGATTTGGGCTCTGGCACATTCCCTCACCTCCCTGGACACAAGGGTGTCCGTCCAATCGATCAACAGAAGGCCATAGAGATGATAAAACCCCTAGTGAAGAGCCTCCTTCTCGCAACTTGTATACTAGTCGCCCAGATAGCCTTCGCCGAAGACGGCTATGAGATGTGGCTGCGCTACCAGCCGCTGGCCGACGCCAAGCTGGCCAAGAGCTATCGCCAACAACTCAGCCAAATCGTGGTTGAGGGTGAATCTCCCACCCTGGAGGTCGCCGCCAGTGAGCTGGAGCGCGGCCTGGCGGGCTTACTCAGGCAAAAGATCACCCGCAGCAAAACGCCTGCCAGACGCGGCTCCCTGGTGCTGGGCACCCCGGCCAATTCCCCGCTGATTGCATCGCTCAAACTGGACGAACGCCTGGCCTCCCTGGGCCCAGAGGGCTATCTGCTGCTGGGCACCAAGGTCAACAAACGCGACGCCCTGGTGATCGCCGCCAACAGCGACCAAGGCGTTCTCTACGGCGCCTTCCATCTGCTGCGTCTGTTGCAAACCCAAGCTGATATCCGCGAACTTAATGTCGAGAGTGCCCCTAGGGTGCAATACCGGGTGGTGAATCACTGGGATAACCTCAATCGCCTGGTGGAGCGCGGTTATGGCGGCCTGTCGCTGTGGGAATGGGGCAGCCTGCCCAACTACAAAAACCCCCGCTACACCGACTACGCGCGTATCAACGCCTCTCTGGGTATCAACGGTACTGTACTGAACAACGTCAACGCCGATCCGCGTATCCTCAGCGACCAATTCCTGAAAAAAGTGGCAGCACTTGCCGATGTCTTCCGCCCCTATGGCGTGAAGATGTATCTCTCGATTAACTACGACTCACCCCGCGCCTACGGCGATCTGGACACCGCTGACCCGCTCGACCCGCGCGTGCAGGCCTGGTGGAAAGAGCGCACCGACAAGGTCTACGCCTACATTCCCGATTTTGGTGGATACCTGGTCAAAGCTGACTCCGAGGGCCAGCCAGGCCCCCACGGCTATGGCCGCACCCACGCCGATGGTGCCAATATGCTCGCCCGCGCCCTTAAACCCCATGGTGGTGTGGTCTTTTGGCGCGCCTTTGTTTACAACCCGGATCTGGAGGACCGCTTCCGTGGCGCTTATGACGAATTCAAGCCACTTGACGGCAAGTTCGACGAAAATGTGATACTTCAGGTGAAAAATGGCCCCATTGACTTCCAGCCGCGCGAGCCTTTCTCGCCCCTGTTCGGCGCCATGGAAAAAACCAACACCATGATCGAGTTGCAGGTGACCCAGGAATACTTCGGCTTTGACAAGCACCTGGCCTACCAGGGCCCACTGTTTACCGAAGCGCTCAATGCCGACACCCACGCCAAGGGGCCAGGCTCCACCGTAGGCAAGGTTCTGGAGGGCAAGGTATTCAACTACACCCGCACCGGTATGGCGGCGGTGATTAATCCGGGCACAGATCGCAACTGGACCGGTCACCCCTTCGTGCAATCCAGCTGGTACGCTTTCGGCCGCTTGGCGTGGGACTATGAGCTGACCGCCGAGGCCATTGCTGAGGAATGGGCGCGCATGACCTTTACCAATAGTCCCGAGTTCCTCGCACCGGTCGTCAATTTGATGATGTACTCCCGCGAGGCCGGAGTTAACTACCGCAACCCTCTTGGCCTGACCCACCTCTACGCCCAAGGCCACCATTATGGCCCGGCGCCCTGGCACCACAAATCGGGCCGCGCCGACTGGACCGCCACCTACTATCACCGCGCCGATAAAGACGGCATAGGCTTTGATCGCACCAAAACCGGCTCCAACGCCGTGGCCCAATACCATGGGCCAGTGGCGGAAGCCTTTGGCAATCTCGCCAAGATCGACGAGGACTACCTGCTGTGGTTCCACAAGGTGCCCTGGACTCATCCGATGAAGTCCGGCCGCAATCTCTGGGAAGAATTGGTGCACAAGTACTACGAAGGCGTGGAGCAAGTGCGCGCCATGCAGCGCGAGTGGGACACCCTGGAAGGCCTGATCGACCCACACCGCTTCGCCCAAGTGAAAGCGCTACTGGAAATCCAGGAGCGGGATGCGGTGCGCTGGCGCGATTCCTGTGTGCTCTATTTCCAGACCTATTCCGGCATGCCTATTCCCGAAGGCTACGAAAAACCGGCCCACAGCCTTGAACACTATAAATCGCTTGAGCGCACCCACTATGTGCCCGAGCCCTGGCATCCGGCCAGTTCGAGCCGTGCACTGCGTTAAATCATCGGCGAGCTAGTTAACAAAAAGGCGGACATCAAGTCCGCCTTTTGCGTTTTGTTAACCGCGTTCACCGCTACATAGGGAGCGGGGCTCCATGGTATCGATGTAGTTTCGGTGAATGGCTTTGGGGTTAGCGCTCACCGGAGCGACTCCGCGTCCAGCACCAGCAACCGACGATAGAGTTCATCGGCCTCGGCGGTGAGTTCACTGTAGCGGCGTATATCGCCATTGCGCTGGCTCTCCATCGCCTGTTTGAGCTTGGCCTCGTAAGCCTGTTGCAAAGGTTTGCGGGGATCGCGCTTGAAAAGTTTGAACATCTTGTACCTCGCGTTCGGAACTGGTCGGGTTGATACGCGCTGACTTATGCCCTGGATGCCAATCACGCCGCCGAGGTCGCCGTTACGCGAAAAACTTTTAAAAATTTCTGGTTAGTCGGGCTTGGGGCTCGACCCGAATGGGGCTAGTATTCAATTCCACTTTGAGCCAGACAGAAATCCAAGATGTCCGAAAATTTTCAGGTTGTTCGAGTTGATTACCATAATCCCGAACACGCCAGCGCCTTAATCGAGCTTCTTAACGCCTATGCCCTCGACCCAATGGGCGGTGGCATTCCTTTGACGGAGTCAACCCGCTGCACCCTTGTAACCAAGCTCGCTCAATTACCCAATGCATTTAGCCTGATCGGTTACCTTGACCAGCAACCCGTTGCTCTGGCCAATTGCTTTGAAGCCTTTTCCACGTTTCGCAATCAACCCCTGCTGAATGTACATGACTTTGCGATCTTGCCCGCCTGGCGCGGCCGAGGATTCAGCCAACAGTTATTGGCCGCTATCGAGCAGTTGGCTCGCGCACGCGGTTGCTGCAAAATCACGCTCGAGGTACTCGAAGGCAACCAGCCTGCGCGCGCAGCCTATGCCCGTTTTGGTTTTGATGCCTATCTGCTTGATCCGCAAAAAGGCAAGGCGCTGTTTTGGCAAAAACTGCTGTAACACCACAACAAATAACATCTATCTACAGGTCAACTTATGAAAAAACTCACCCTGGCATTTTGTTTTTGTCTGTCAATGGCTGGCTGCAACAGCGAGCAATCATCTACGTCAGAGTTGCAAACATCATCCAGCAGCAGTGACATATCAGCATCCGCGTTTACCGGGCAACACACGCGCCTGATCGGCCGTTTTGATTTCACGGAGGCCGACAAAGCCCGCTTCACCTGGTCTGGATCCGCGATGGAATTTGTGTTCGAAGGCACCCGTGCTGATGTGCGCATTGCCAGCACTGATCGCGCACGCTTTGAAGTAGGCGTCGATGGCAACAAGCAAGACTTTTGGGTGGAGGCGGGTGAAAAAAACTATAGCCTGGCGAGCAACCTCAGCCAGGGCGTTCATAGCGTGCGACTCACGCGACTGACCGAGTCCTTTGCCATAGTCACCGCCTTCACCAGTGATCCTATGGTCGATGGCCAATTACTGCCACCGCCCGCAGCACCCGAACGGCGCTTGCTGGTGATCGGCGATTCCATCACCGCCGGTTACGGTGTGGAGGGTGAAAGCCACAGTTGCGGTTACGCTCACGACACCAGCAACCAACAACTCAGCTACGCCGCCATTGCCGCACACGCCCTGAACGCTGACTTGCACAGCATCGCCTGGTCGGGCATTGGCGCCTGGCGCTCCTACGGCGAAGAAACACCCGTGAATCCCACAATTCTTGTACGTTATCAACGCACCCTCGCCGACGACGCCAGTAGTCAATGGGACAGCTCGCGCTATCAGCCCCACGCAGTGTTGATCAATATCGGCACCAATGATTACTGGCAGGGTTCGGTAAGCGACGATTATCGCCTGGGTATGCAGGCATTGATCAGCAAAGTGCAAGACGATTATCCGCAGGCGCCCGTTTACCTTATCGCCAGCGCCATGCTCGGCGGGGATACACGCACGGCACAAGTCGCTGTGTTAAGCAGCCTTGCGGGTGATGGTGTAAGCCTGTTGGATTTGGGCAAAATCGAAAACGCCGACGGCCTCGGCTGTGATTATCACCCCAATCTGATTACCCAGACGCGTATGGGTGAAGGCCTGCAAGCCCACCTGTCAGCAGATTTGGGTTGGTAAACTCACAGGTATTTATGAATAACACATTGATTGGTTTGGTGGTTCGATAAATAGGAAGTTATCCAAGGGTTTCGTTATGGCAGATATGAGCTACCTGGTTCAACAAACCATCAATAAGCTGTTGGCTTTGATTGAAAATGTCTCAATCGAAACAGGTCATCTGCCCAATGATTTAACCCTTTCGCGCGATCTTGGCGTTAGCCGCACCACGGTACGCGCAGCGACTGCCTATTTATGTGATCGGGAAATCCTCAAACGTGATGGGAGCCTGAAGATTATACTAAGGGCTCCCAGGCAATCTGATTACTTTGACCTCAGCAACGAGCCCTCAACAAAAGAAGAGCAATTTGAAAAGTATTTTTTATCGTTAATCAGCTCAGGGAAATTGTTGCCTGGCGATAGATTCTCCGAGTTGGATCTCGCCAAAAAATCCAATTGCATCACCATTACCGTACGTGAATATTTAATCAAATTTTCGCACACTGGATTAATCAAGAAGAACCCCAGAGCCCAATGGCAAATGGTTGAGTTTGATGTCGCATTTGCGGAGGAACTGATCACGTTTAGGAAGTTGCTGGAAATGACGTCGATAAAGGCATTACTGGAGCGATCTACAGATGATCCCGTATGGAGTGAGTTGGCTCAATTGCGACAAGAGCACAAAATGCTGATTGCGGACATAGATAACCGATACAATGATTTCCCTGCTTTGGACGCGCGCCTTCACAGCCTGATCCAGAGCGCTTCAGGCAATCGATTTATTAATCAGTTTTTTAACATAGTCACATTTATCTGCCACTATCACTACCAGTGGGATAAAACCGATGAAAAAGAGCGCAACATGGTTGCTGCAAATGAGCATATTGAACTGCTAGACAATTTGCTATCACGCAATGTTGCGGGCTCGCTGCAGAGCCTTGAAAAGCATCTCGACACCGCTCAACGAACACTCTTGCGTTCCGCTCATGGCTTGACCGATTAACACGTCAGGGCAAGGTAACTATTGCCTTAATCAAGGTGTCTTGTTCACCCAGCCACTGTGGAAGTTTATGCGGGAGATCTTTCAACTCAGCCGTATGGGTGTTAAGCAGGTCTATAGGAAACACGCCCTTTCTTATTGAAGAGATAACCGTTTCAAAGTCCTTTTTGGTTGCATTTCTGCTGCCCACAATACGCATTTCCCGCGCATGAAAAAAAGGATCATCAAAAGTAATCTGATCTTTCACGACGCTAATGAATACGCAAGTGCCTCCGTGAGCAACGTATTTAACGCTGGTCTCCATGGCGCGCTTGTTCCCTGTTGCATCCAACACCACATCAAACATTTCGCCGTTGGTGAATTGCGCAATTTCCTGATCGATGTTTGGATTGATCACCAAGCCTTTGGCACCTTTAACGAAAACGCATGCTCCGGCCACCCTTGCGGCGTTCAAATCCAATATAGCAACTGAGCCACCGGCAATTTGTGCAAAGAGCGCTGCACCTAAACCTATGGGGCCGGCCCCAACCACCAACACTCGGTCACCCGATTTAATTTCTCCTCGACGAACTCCATGAGCGCCAATGGAGAGGAACTCGACCATGGCGGCCTGCGCAAAAGTCAGGTCATTTGCAGGATAGAGTTGCTCTTCAGGAACCGTTATGTACTCGGTCATACCTCCATCTGTATGCACTCCCAAAACACGGATGTTGGCACAACAATTGGGTTTTTCTTTTCGGCAGGCAACACAGTTTCCGCAAGGCAAATAGGGATTAATAACAACCTTATCGCCTAACGACAGCGTTGATTCGCCATGCAGCTCTACGACCTCACCTGACAACTCATGTCCCATAACCCGTGGATATTCAAGAAACGGGTGCGACCCTTCATAGATATGAAAATCTGTACCGCAAATGCCAATTGATCGAACCCTTACCTTAGCCATTCCCGGTGCCAGAATCGGCTCTGGCCTATCCTCAAGAGTTAACTTGCCCGGTTCAACGCATACTACTGATAACATATCCCGTTTTCCAAAGAGTGTTTGCATTAATAATCGCGAGAGACTTACTGAGGAAGTCGATAAACTTCTTCCATAAGTACCCACTTTTCTCCTGGCTTGGCCCAAGGAAGCGGCAGCTGATACTTCCACATCAGCGTTTCCCATTCCACAACCTTGGGATTTGCTGAATCTGCTGAGGCTTTGGCCTCAAAGGAAAAGTTCTCATCAACATCCATGATCATAAACAAGCGATTTCCAGTAGCATAAATTTGCATATCCAAAATGCCAGCTTGCTTGATACTTTCTGTGACTTCTGGCCATGATTTCTCTGGTGTGTGGTACCGCTTATATTCTTCAATTAACGCTGGATCATCCTGCATATCAACCGCCATGCAATAACGCTTTACCATACCAACACCTAATCAAATTCAGACCGATAAACGTTCACCACTCTATATCCATAGGCGGCAATCACAACGAAGCATACCAATGGTAATGCAAAAGAGGCTTGGGCCGGCGAGAGTATCTCAAATGACCAACTATCAATGACACTCGCCTGAAGCATCGGCAGAAATGTGCCGCCTACAATTGCAGCGATTAGCCCCGCCGCCGCAAATTTTGCAGCATCACCTTTTATGCCTGTCAAGGCGATACCATAAATCGTTGGGAACATAAGCGACATACAGGCCGATATACCTACCAGGCAATAGAGCCCATAAATACCACCCAGAAAAATGGTACCCAAACTCAATACAATTCCTCCAGTAGCCAGAAACATCAACAAAGCGCCTGGCGCTACATACTTCAATAAGAAGGTACAAATAAATCGGCTTACACAAAAAATAATCATCGCGGCAATATTGTAGTTTTGTGATTTCACTTGTGCCGCCGCTTCACCTATACCTTGTGCTACAAATACTTCTGTGCCGTAGTAAATAATGTAGGTCCAACACATGATTTGCGCACCCACGTAGAACACCTGGGAAATTACGCCTTCAACATATCGTGGAGTTTTTAGTAGATTGTTAAAAATTTCTTTGAGGCTTATGTCCGTTTCAGAGGCATCTTTTCCGCTGGGCATTTTCACCAATGTGATCAGAACAAATATGACGGCAATTACCACACCGATGACAATGTAAGGCTGGCTAACTATCGCAAGGTCAGCAGCTTTCACGGCTTCAAACTCTGCTATCGATAGGGTTTCGCGTGTCGCCCGATCGCGACCGTCCATTTTGGCGAGAATAAACTGGGATGCAGTGTACATACCCAGCAAGCTACCGATAGGATTAAACGCTTGTGCAAGATTGAGCCTTCGTGTTGCTGTCGCGGCCGGCCCCATGGTCAGAATATAGGGGTTGGCACTGGTTTCCAGAAATGCCAAACCCGAGGTCAATATAAAGTAAGCAATAAGAAAGGGATAAAAGTCTCCGATGTGGCTCGCCGGAACAAACAACAGTCCACCAAGTGCATAAAGACCAAGCCCCATTAGCAGGCCCGCTTTATAGGAAAAGCGGCGAATAAAAAAGGCGGCGGGAAATGCCATGCAACCATAGCCACCGTAGAAGGCAACCTGCACCCAGGTTGCTTCCGTTGCACTGGTCAAAAATATTCTCTGAAAAGCCGCCACCATCGGGTTGGTGATGTCATTTGCAAAACCCCACAAAGCAAAGCAACAAGTCACCAAGGCAAACGCCAGTATCAGCTCTTTGGGTACAAGGGCCTCACGGCTGGAATCTGTTGGCGGCAGAGATTGATCCTTGATATTGAGGTTTAGGTTAGACATTACATTTTCCTGTTATTTGATGTTGTGCAGTTATTTTTATCGTTATGGATAGCCATCTGACGGGCTTTTTATAGAGCTCAAGCCACTTCCAACTTGTAGAATCTTATGGCACTTTCTCCCCAAATGGATTTTTGCTCTTCGGCAGTAAAACCACTCAGAAACGTCTCAAGATATTGAATCCACTGGTTATAGGTGGCAACCAGGGTACACACTGGCCAATCGCTGCCCCACATCACCCTTGATGGACCAAAGCAGTTTACTAAGTGGCTCATGTAGGGGTAGAGATCTTCATAGCCCGCCCTACTTCCTGCCTCAGTGACCAAGCCAGATAGTTTGCAAAACGCCCTTGATTCATCGGCGATCCTTCGGATTTTTTCTGCCCAAGTGCTGAAGCTACTCGACGCAATGTCGGGTTTTGCCCCGTGGTCTATAACCACGCGAAGATCGGGATAACGTTGTAACAAGGTATAGAGTGCGTCCAGGTGCACCGGTTTCACTAGCGCATCAAAACTCAAGTCATGGTGAATGAGGTATTTGAACACGGGATCCAATTCCGGTTTCAACATCCAATTGGGATCTGCTATGCCCTGAATAACGGGGCGAATCCCCACCAATTTGGGGCACTGACTTAAGCGTTCTAAGATTTCTATTGCATCGGGAGAGGCCATATCCACCCATCCGACTACGCCAGCAATGAAGCGGTTTTCTGCTGCGAGTGACAAAATAAATTCTGTCTCCGCTAGTGTCTCAGCCGCCTGCACCGTGACTGTGTACTCAACACCAGCCTGCTCGAGTAGCGGCTGTAAATCCGCTGGGAGAAAGTCCCTACTGAGACTTTGGGGCTCAGCTTTGAGCCAATGATAGTCAGCCCTGTCCAGCTTCCAAAAGTGCTGGTGGCTGTCCACGCGAAGACAATCGACCAAGGTTGGATCCTCGAAATGGGTGCTTTATAGATGCATCTTTGTTATGCCCGATGCCGGAAAAGGTAAACCTAGACCAGCCCAGTGTCAATTTATATATAAAAATCAATTCATCTAGCCACAACCCTATAAAAAGAACGGCCCCAGCCTGTTACAGCCGGGGCCGTTGCCCGCATTTATCGGGAACTCTCAAATGAGATTTACAAACAACCGCTCAGTTTGCCCACTCCCGCATTGGCCAATACATGGGTTCTAGCGTCCGACGCCGACATCAGGCTGTAGGAATAGGGCGGGATGTAATTTACGGTAGAACCCAGGTTTGTAGGTTCAACTGATAAGACAAAAAAAGGGGGCGGCAATCCGCCCCAAAATGCGCAAACTACAAACAGGCCTCAATTTTGTTCACACCCGCTCTCTCGATAACATATTCCTTAACTTCCTCGACGGGCATCAGGCTATAGCTATAGGGTGGCGTATGCCCCTCAATCGTTGACTCCTGGTGCTTGCCATAGCACGGAGGAGTGCTGCCGTTGCAACTTGAGTTGCTCTGGGTAATTTCTTGAAAGAAGTTATCTTCGACTGTCCAAAAGCCCAATTCTGCACTATCGATCGACACAATGGGATTGCGTACCTGCTCAAAATAATTGCCGTCAATTCGCATAACAGCGCCCATGCGTGAGTTGATTCCAGAATCGCTCACATCATGATAATAATTGTTAAAAATATGGGCTTCACCAAAGCGGAATAGTGGCAAGCGTGAACCCACATCTTCCCAGTGATTGTGGTGGAAGGTGATAGTGCGTTGACTATTGTCAGTATCACTGGACCCCCACAGGGAGGTTTTCCAGCTGGAATGCAGGTAGTTGTACGAAATGGTAACTTCGCCTACATCACCCCGACCACTGACCAATTCATCATAGTAGTCTTTATGACAGTCCTGCGTTGAGCAAATGCCCTCCGGCGCTGTACGGCTGTTGTGTAATTCGTTGTGGTCTATCCAAATCTTACGAATCGGTCCATTGCGGCCATCTAGGCTAATCAAATCTCCCGTACCACGGGATTGCGGATATTCGCGCATTTTCAGGTTGCGAATAATCAGGTTGCTCGCACCATCTCGAATCTCGATACCCACACCCAGGAACTCCGCATTGGGCCGACCAATAATTGACAGGTTGCTGCGCGTAATACGAATCGGTTGGTTATTGGCGTTTTCCCAGGTGATCAGGCCGTCAACATAAATCGTCAAGGGCAAGCTTGCATAACTACCACTGGTGAGCGCTGAACGAAGGTCATTGCCTGTGGTGACCGTCACCAGGTTGTTACCGGCGCCCACATCAGCACCACCGGTGGTGCCACTATTAAGCGACGCGAATCCTTGCACGCTATTGTATTTTTCGCAGCCAGCCAGGCTTGATACTGACGAGGATGAACTGCTGGACACTGAAGATCCACCGCTGATCGGTGGCGTTGGACCGCTCGATCCTCCACCACACCCGACCAAAGCGGCACTGATAGCTGCCAATTTGATGAACAGAAAAAATTTCATGAAAATTTCTCAATAATACTCGCCTGCGTGCCTGAAGATTCAGGTACGCAGGCGGAGCTAGGCTACAAAGGAGTAATGGTAATATCAGTAAATTCTACGGTGATTTCATTCGCTCCTGGCGCAGCAAAAAAGCCCACTTGCCAACTGTCAGTGGCGCTGGTGGCTTTAAAATCCGTTGTGCTGTTGGCCTGGGTAAATTCAATACCGTCGGTTGAATACAGCCTCCTCACACGCTTCACATCACCATCGTCAAAGACTTCAATTCTCACGTAGTTGCC
>CBFGWO010000100.1:0-13036 GCA_965652595.1 uncultured Cellvibrio sp.
ATCAGCACCGGGCTGATATCCAGATGATAGTGGCTGAAGGTGTGGCGATAGCTGTCCCAGACTTCCACACTGGCGACCTTGCTGCCCTGCTGCAGGACATAGTCGCGCGGGCTCTGGTCGCTGTCCAGCTCGGGAAAACTCCACAGCCCACCCCAGATGCCCTGAGGCGGGCGCTGCTGCAAAAACAGCTCGCCCGCCGGGTTGCGTAGCATCAGCAGTTGCACGCTTTTTACCGGCAAGTCCTTTTTGGGTTTTTTGCCGGGGTAATTTTTTTGCGTGCCCCGGGCAAAGGCCAGACAGCTGGCTTGCAGCGGGCAGCGCTCGCACGCCGGTTTGCTGCGGGTGCAGAGGGTTGCCCCCAAATCCATGATCGCCTGGGTGTAGTGGTTGCAGCGCTGTTTGGGGGTGTGCAGCTCGGCCAGGGCCCACAGCTGGTTGAGGGTGTCGGTGTTGCCCGGCCAGCCGTCGACAGCGTAGTGGCGCGCCAGCACCCGTTTGACGTTGCCATCGAGAATAGCAGCGCATTTTTGCAACGCGATGCTGGCAATCGCACCGGCGGTGGAGCGGCCTATGCCGGGCAGCTCGGCGAGGGCTTCAACCGAGCTGGGAAATTCACCGCCGTGCTCCTGCACAACCACTTGCGCGCAGCGATGCAGGTTGCGCGCGCGGGCGTAGTACCCAAGGCCAGTCCAAAGGTGCAGCACTTCATCAATGGGCGCAGCAGCCAGGTTGTGTACATCAGGAAAGCGCGCCACAAAACGCTCGAAATAAGGAATCACTGTGGCAACCTGGGTTTGTTGCAACATGATTTCCGATAGCCATACGCGATAGGCGCTAATGCCTTGCTGCCAGGGCAGGTGCTTGCGCCCGTGCTGGTCGTACCAGCGCAACAGGGCGCGGGAGAAAAAATCGCTCATCAAATAAGCCTGTGATTATTCCGCTGTCTCGCCCGTGGTTGCTGCCGCCGAACTCGCGGAAGACGCACTTTTTGCGGGCTTTTCAGCGGCTTGTTTTAACAGGCCTTTAAGCAAGTCCTTGGATCTTTTGCTATCGCCTTCACCGCCGAGTTTTTCATCCAGTTTCTTCAAAAGCTCTTCTTTTTTGTCGTCCACTTTTTTCTCGGCTGCATCGATTTTGTCGCCGTGCTTTTCGCGCAACTTGTACTCAGCAAAATCCTTGGTGAGGGATGTGAGCCCTTTGCTGTCCAGGCCGCAGTCGCGCAGCAGATTGACGCCTTCAAGGGAGCCGCGACAACGCAACAGCGAGAGGCTGCGATTAATCCAGTAATTGCTCGCCACGCGACAACCGCTTGCACTGGTTTCCTCTTCAAGGAGTTTAAGCGGTAAGGTGAAGTCGTAGCTCTGCTTGGCGAGATCAAGTTTGCCCTGAGTGCCCATAATCAGTTGGTGAACTCCGGCATTGAAGTTCTCCACGCTGATCACGCGATTGGCCATAGTAATTTTTCCGGTCAGCTGGCGCATTTCGGTAAAGGATTCCCACACTCGGGTGGGATCGGATTCGATCTTGTTGACCATATCCACCAGCTCACAAAATTTTTGCTCGATGTTGAGCGGCGCAAATTTCCATTCGGCACCGGAAAAATTCACTTGGCTGGTGAGCGAATCCATCAATTGGTTCATGGTCACACCGCTCAGGTTGGCGGTGGCATCGGCGTTAACGGCGCCGGTTAACTGCACGGTTTTATCGAGCTCAAGATTCTTCATGGCGGGCGCGAGCTGCACGTTATTTACTTTGCTATCAAAACTAATAACGGCCGTATCACCACGTGCATCCAGGCGCGCCTTGCTGGTGATATCACCGTCATAGGCGCGGGCATCCGCTTGCTGCAATTGCACCAAACCGTTGTTGGCCTTGAGGCGCACACGCAGATCCTGCAAGGGCGTATCCGCAACCGTCAGCGCATCCATATCCAGTTGCACATCCGCTGTTAATCCGCGCAGGGTTTCCAGCGGAATCAGTTCCTCATCACCGGTTCCCGCAGGGGTGGCGGCAACTGGCTCAGGTGCGGGCGGCAAATAATCATCTACATTAATGGCATCGCCTTTCAGCACCAGCTGTATGGCATGAGTGGCCAGATCGGTGACGGCGAACTTGCCGTTAAAGCGGGTTTTATCCAGTGTGAGGTTCAGCGGCTCCACGCGAATCTGTTTGGGATCGCCACTAAAACGCAAGTCCAATGCCACCTGCGTGAGGGCATTTTTTTCGGACGTTTCGAGCGTGGTGCCAAGCGCAGCTAGCAATGCCTTGGCATCAAAAGCAGGCACACCTAACTCACCATTGAAGTGCGCGCCAGTTTGCAGTTGATCGGCCTTGAGTTGATAAGTCGCTGCCAATTTTCCGCTTTGGTTTAGCGTTAATCCAAGCTGGCCCTGCGTGAGTTCAACAGCCGAAAAATCCTCCGCCAAGTGCACGCGATTACCCAGGTCCAGTGCTATCACCATGGGTGCTGCGCCAGAGGCATCCTCAACGCGGCTGGTCAGTGCCAAGTTCATCTCAAAGGGCTGTCCCTGCAAATTAAACTGACGAATATCCAGGTTGATATCTTCGACGGCCACACGCTGCCCGCCTTGTTCGTCGCTGTAACGCAGGGCGCTGTTAATAAGGCTGATGCGTTCCGCTGCCAGGGAAAAGGCCTGCTCCTTGCCCACCTCGGAGGAAGCGGGTTCCTGGGTAGTTGGGGATGATGTGGCGGGCGTGTTGGTAGGTTCAGCACTCGCGGCTGGCTTGTCGGCAGTGAGCGCTTCCCAATTACCTTTGCCTTGCTTATTCACCGCGAGATTGATTTCGGCGCCGTCCACACGGATGTGATGAACTTTTACCTCGCTGTTAAACAAGGGACGCAACTCCACCAGCAGGCTTGCCTGCTTGAGTTGGGCAATGGGTTGATCCGGTGCGCTAACGGCCGCCACACGGATATCCCCTACCGACACGCCCAGACTGGGCCAGAGTGTCCAACCCAAATCGCCGCCGATGCGCAGATCAACCCCCTGCGCCCTGGCCTCGGCTTCAATGCGCGGCTTGAGAAAGTTGAGGTCGAAAAACAATACCAACAGCAACACGGCAAGCAGCACTAACACCACAAGAGCCGCAAGAATTTTGAGTATGAGTTTCACCTGGAGGACTCCTTTTTAAACCGGTCGCCCAGCATAGCAAAGGCGAGCGGGGACTTCTGCCTAGTTTGTCCGCGAATATCAGGGGCGCTCCACCGCATAGCGCTTGCGATACACCAGCGGTGTTACGCCCATGATGTTTTTGAAGTGGCGAATAAAACTACTGTGATCATAAAAGCCACAATCGATCGCGATAGCGGCAATGGGATCATCTGTGTGTTTCAAACGGTCGCTGGCGATCAGCACCCGCAAGCGGATCAGATAATGAGAGGGGCTGGTGCGAAAGGTCTCGGCAAACCGCCGCTCCAGTTGGCGCTGGGAAAAGCCAAAACGCTCGGCGATCTCGGGAATACTCAACCGCTCGGCGTAGTTGGCGCGAATGTACTGCACTACCTGAAACACCGGGCGCTGGGAGTGGTCCAGCATGCGCTCGTAGCTTTGGACGATACCGCACAAGCCACAAACCTCGCCCTGATCATCAAACAGCGGTAGCTTTTGGGTGATAAACCACTCGGGCAGTCCCTCGCGGGTGGGGAATAACTCAATTAAATCCAGCAGCGGTTGGCCGCTGCTCAGCACTGTCTCGTCATCGCGGCGAAATTTTTCGGCCATATAGGGCGGAAACAGTTTTTCATCGCGGCGCTCAAACAGCTCTTTGGGCGATCGACAACCACAGCGCTCGGCAAAGGCCTGGTTGCCGGTCATCAGGCGGCCTTCACGATTTTTTACAAAAAACATGACATTCGGCATGTAGTCGAATAACTGCGCCGGAGAGCGGCGCGGATCTATATGCAGGAGCCAATCGTTCAGGGAGTTCATGTCGAAATCGTACAATTTTCCTACCACAAGGTACAAGCCGCATTCGGGCCAGCGCGTTAGCATGGTTCAAAACCATAAAGACGTTATTGCAGGACTTTTCTATGAAATTTGGCGCCAGCACCTGGCTGTGGACCTCCCCCTTTACCAGCGACCAGATTCCGCTATTGGAAAAAATCGCGACCCTGGGTTTCGACTTTGTCGAACTGCCCGTTGAAAACCCGGAACATTTCTCAGCAGCCAAGCTCAACCCGGTGCTGAAAGGCCTGGGCCTGGAGGCGGTGATTTGCGCCGCCGTCACGGGCGAGCGGGACCTGAGCGCCGAGAGCGCCAGCGCGCGTCAGCAAGCACTGGCTTACTTTGAAGCCTGCGTAAAGCTCGCCGAAGACCTGGGTGCCGCCTGTGTGGTCGGCCCCCTCTATGCCTCCGTGGGTAAGGCGCGTCTGAGCAGCGACGCGCTGCGGCAGGCGGAGTGGGACAGATCTGCCACCAGCCTCGCCCAGTTGGCGCAAACCGCCAGCAACAGCGGCGTTCGCTTGGGGCTGGAACCCCTCAACCGCTTTGAAACCGACATGATCAATACCGTCGAAGATGCCCTGCGCATGGTGCAGCAGGTGAATCACCCGCACCTGGGCATTGCCTTCGACAGCTTTCATATGAATATCGAAGAAACCGACTTTCGCCGGGCGGTGGAGCTGGCGGGCAACCAACTGGTGCACTTGCAGGTGTCCGACAGCCATCGGGGCGTGCCCGGCGAGGGCAACAGCGATTGGGCCGGGCTGGGTGCCGGACTTAAAGCTATCAATTACCAGGGCAAGATCGGGATCGAAAGTTTTTCACCCGATGCCTCCAGCCTGGCTGCGGCGGTATGCATTTGGCGTCGCTTTGCCGATAGCCAGGATGAATTCGCGCGCCGGGGGCTGGCGTTTTTGCAGCAGTGGTGGGCAAACGCTTGAATTCACGAGCTTTCTGAATTGAAACCTTTCCTGAAAAGAGGAGCAAAACGATGAACAAATTACGTGTTGGTTTGGTTGGACTGGGCTTTGGCGCTGAGTTTATCCCCATCTACCAGGCGCACCCGCAAGCAGAAGTGGTGGCCCTGTGCCAGCGCAATGAAAAAAACATGCAGGAACTCGCCGAGCGTTTTAACGTGCAAGGCAAATGCTACACCAACTACGAAGACATGCTCGCCGATCCCAACGTGGATGCGGTGCATATCAATACCCCCATCGGCGATCACGCGCGCCATACATTGATGGCGCTGGCTGCTGGCAAACATGTTGCCTGCACTGTGCCCATGGCCACCAGCGTCGAAGATTGCGAGCGCATCGTGAAAGCATCGCAAGACAGCGGCAAGGTGTACATGATGATGGAAACCGTGGTGTACAGCCGCGAGTTTTTGTTTGTGAAAGAGCTTTACGAAAAAGGCGAGCTGGGAAAAATTCAATTCCTGCAAGCCAGTCACCAGCAGGACATGGACGGCTGGCCGAGTTATTGGGAAGGCATGCCGCCCATGCACTACGCCACCCACTGCGTGGGCCCGGTACTGGGCTTGGAGCGCAAGCTGGCCAAGTCTGTTTCCTGCGTTGGCTCGGGCAGCATCCGTGAAGAACTGGCCAAGGTCTACGGTTCACCCTTTGCGGTGGAGTCCTGCCATATTCAAATGCAGGATTCGGATGTGGCCGCGCGGATTTATCGCTCACTGTTTGATACAGCGCGTCAGTATCGCGAAAGCTTTGATGTGTACGGTTCAAAAAAATCCTACGAGTGGCCGCTGGTTGAAGGTGAAGAGCCAGTGATCCACACCCTCGGCAAACCCGAACCGGAAATTCCGGAGTTCGTTGAAGTGCCCGACTACGCGCACCTGCTGCCGGAAGAAATTCGTCACTTTACCGGCCGTGGTGTTTACGACTCGGATAGCAACCAGCATTTGAGTTTTACCCAGGGCGGCGGCCACGGCGGCTCGCACCCGCACCTGGTACACAATTTTATTCGTGCGGTACTCGACGGCTACGACGCCTACCCCAATGCGGTGGAGTCAGCCAACATCAGCTGTGTGGGGATTCTCGCGCACGAATCCGCGCTGGAAGGTGGCGTGCTCAAAGCCATGCCCGAATTCACTCTCAAACAAAGATAACCATTATGAACAGACACAATAACAACATACGTCGACTGAGCATGTTACTACTCGTGGTGCTGGCTGCTCTGCCCTTTGGGCGAGCACTGGCCCAGGTCAACACAGCAAGTGCCGAGGCTGGCACCCTCAATTTGCTGTTTATCGGCCACAGCCAGCGCGAGGGGTCGGGCTATCACCTGTCCCATCTTTACGCGCCCGTGTTTAACCAATCACTCGGTCGCGAAAAAATTCGCATGGAGTATCACGAGGATCTGGCGTTACTAACGCCAGAGGGCCTCGCTCAATTTGATGCGGTGATGCTCTACGGCAACTACGATCACCTGACCAAAGAGCAAGAATCCGCGCTGGTAAATTATGTTGAAACCGGCGGTGCCTTTTTGCCAATTCACAGCGCCAGCGCCTGCTTTGGTCACTCGGATACCTTCGTTAAATTGGTAGGTGGTCGCTTCCACAGTCACGGCCTGGAAACCTTTACTACCCGCATTGCGCCCGGCCAGGAAAACCATCCAATACTGCGCGGCTTTACGGGTTTTGAAACCCACGACGAAACCTATGTACACCGCGATCACAACGAGCAAGGTCGCACGGTGTTGATGTTGCGCGAAGACGAACCCTGGACCTGGGTGCGCCAGCAAGGTAAAGGTCGCGTGTTTTACACGGCCTACGGCCACGACCAGGCCACCTGGAACCAACTGCCATTTCACGACCTGCTCATTCGGGGCATCCTCTGGGCTGTAGGCGATGACAAGCGCACAGCCAATCGCGCCCTGGCGGCATCGCTACCCACGGCCAAATATGAAGACAGAGGAACCATTCCCAACTACCGTCGCATCGATCCACCGCCCCAGTACCAACATCCCTTGAGCGTTGAAGATTCCATGGCACTGACCATGGCAGAAAAAGATTTTGAACTGCAATTTTTTGTGGGCGAACCGGATATTGTGAATCCCGTGGCCTTTACCTGGGACGAGCGCGGCCGCTTGTTTGTGGTGGAGTCCATCGACTATCCCAACGAGCTGCGTGCAGATGGAAAAGGTAATGACCGCGTTACTTTGTGTGAAGACACCAACGGTGATGGCCGCGCTGACAAGTGCACGCCCTTTGCCGAAGGTTTAAATATTCCTACCGGCATAGTGGCCGTTAACGGTGGCTTTATTGTTTCGCAGGCACCGCACTTTTTATTTTTAAAGGACACCGATGGTGATGACAAAGCGGATGTGCGCATAGTGCTCAACAGCGTCTGGGGGATTGATGACACACACGCTGGCCCCTCCAATTTGCGCTACGGCCACGACAACCGCATTTGGGGCGCTGTGGGTTATGCAGGTGTAGACACCCAAAGCCAGGGCAATTTTCAAAACGGTGTTTACCGCATGAACCCGGATGGCAGCAACATTGAGCCCATCGGGCAATTCAACAACAACACCTGGGGCCTGGGGATCAGTGAGGATTTTGAAATCTTCGGTTCCACCGCCAACAACGCACCGGCGTTCCATGTGCCTCTGTGGCGCAACCATGTGTTTGGCAAGCATGAAGAATTGGCACCGCGCATGGCGCAACGCATCGAAAGTTTTCCGCAGGTGTTTCCGATTACCCACAACTTCTTGCAGGTGGACGCCCACGGCCGCTACACCGCCGGTTCGGGGTTTAACCTCTACACAGCACGCGCTTTTCCGCAACATTTTTGGAACAGCGGCGCCTTTATCGGTGAGCCCACAGCCCATTTGCTCGGTCAATTTTTTATCGAACCCAAGGGCCTGACCTACGCGGCAAAAAATCGCGGTTCACTGGTGAGCAGCAGCGATGAGTGGCTGTCGCCGGTTTATGCCGATGTGGGCCCCGATGGCCAGCTGTGGATTGCCGATTGGTACAACTTCATTATTCAGCACAACCCCACGCCCACCAAAGCTTCAGCAGGTTTTGACGCAGAAAACGGGCTGGGCAATGCGCACATAAATCCGTTGCGCGATGGCAAACACGGGCGTATTTATCGCCTGGCTTATAAAGGTGCACCGGCGTACACACCGCTGGATTTGAGCAAAGCGGATACAGCCACGCTTGTGAGCACACTGGCCAACGATAATCTTTTTTGGCGTATGACTGCCCAGCGCAAGCTGGTGCAAGAAAAACGCCGGGATGCGGTGCCTGCACTGCGTGCCGTTTTGTTAGGCCAACCCAGACTCGATGCCATAGGTCTCGACGTTAGCGCCATACATGCGATCTGGACACTGCAAGGCTTGGGCGCTTTTAGCCTGAACAACAAAGCAGATCAAGCGAGTATTCGCCGCGCGCTCGCGCACCCCTCCGCCGCCACGCGCAAAAATGCTGTGGTCGCGCTGATGGAAAGTGGCAGCGCCGCCGATTTGAAAGCGGTTGCCGCTATGATCGAGGATGCGGATGACAAAATTCGACTTCAGGCACTGGTGGCTATTTCCAAACAGCCGGGCTCAAAAGCTTCGGCACAAACCCTGTTGCGCCTGCGCGAGAAGCTGACCACAGACCCTTGGCTCACCCACGCCTTTGTACTTGCCAGCCTGAGCCACGCGGATCACTACTGGCAGGGGCTTACCAGTGGCAAGCCGCGACTGGCTGCCAATCTTACGCAAGGCTTTGACGCGCCCGAAAAAACACCCGAGTACCTGATCGCCAAGCGCATGCTGGCCAAAGCCCCGGATGATCTCACCCGCACCCTCGCTGGCTGGAAAAAAATCAAGGACGGCCAATTGCCCTTGATGACCATGGCCGCGATAGAGGCCTGGCGTGACCGGCATCGCGAGCCCAATGCCAGTGAACTCAAAAACCTTCAGGCGCTAATAAACCAGGTTGATGGCGAAGCCCAAATGGCCATCAAACTCAGAACCTCCGGGCTCGCACTCAACTTTGGCAAAGTAGAGGAAGCGGCCTATGCGAAATATCACGCGCAGCATGCGTTTACCGCGCACGTTTGGGGTTGGGGCCAGCCAGATGTTGGCAAGAAACTTTACCAACAGCATTGCGCCAGTTGTCATGGCGGCACTGCGGGCGGTGACCAGGCGCTGGGCGCGCCCTCGTTGGCGGGATTGGACAACTGGTACATTCAAACCCAGCTGCAAAAATTTTTAGCGGGCCTGCGCGGTACTCACTTCAAGGATCCCGATGGCATGTCCATGCGCGCTGCCCTGGAATTCCTGCAAGTTGAGCTGGACCCCAATCGCGAAATGTCTCACCTCGCGCATTATCTGGTGACACTTCCGCCCGTCAAACAACCAGCCACCGTAGAAGGCGATGCAATCCGAGGGGCGAGTTACTACGCTGCCTGCGCAGCCTGTCACGGCGCTGATGGCAAGGGCAATCGTGCACTCAATGCACCGCCTCTGGCGGGCCAGTCCGATTGGTACCTGCTGCGACAACTGGAAAAATATCGCGCAGGTGCCAGAGGCGCCGACCCACGCGATAGCGATGGTCAACAAATGGCAACGTTTGCAAAGATGCTGGCTGATGAGCAGGCGTTAAAAGATGTGGTGGCCTATATTCGCAGCCTGAAGACACAGGAGTAGTTGAGAAATTCAGTTGGAGCCAGAAGCCTGCGGCGGTTGCGAAAGCACCGCCGTTTTTTTATCTATGGAGCGTCAAACCGAGTAGTCAAAAACGATAATGTCAGCAATCAAAGGAACAAAAACCTGCTTTAAGGCCTCGTGCTCGGGATGAGGCAAATAGGCCTGGCGCGCCGTTTCATTGACAAATGTCATCAATACCGCGTGGGTGAATTCCTTGTTGAGCATTTCAGGGCTATCATTCAAGCCCCACTCGACGGAATCAATTCCCGCAATCTTTGCAGGCATAGATTCAAACAAGGCTTTCGCCTGCTCAATTTTGGATGGATCGGCGGAGAGTTTGAATTTAATGAGCAAGATGTGACGAATCATGGCGTCTCCGTTGTTGGTCTTTGAATAATTGGCGTGCATTCAAACACAGCATGCTTATCTATTCCAGCGCAAATCGCTGGCTCAATCTGCGTTCATCACGGAGTGCTTTTATGAAACGACTACTGCTGCTAATTGCATCAACATTGCTTTTGGGTCAATCCGCTTTGGCGGACACCGAGGCGCCCTCAGACAATCTGGTCCAGGAAATTAGCGTGCACGGGAAATCCCTGGTCGGTAATCTCGAAGGCAATAGTCCCGATAGAAGTGTCACGGTTTTTTTGCCTCCCTCCTACGACAAGAATCCCAATAAACGCTATCCGGTTATTTATGGCTTGCACGGTTACACCATTAATAACCAGATTTGGGCCAATGAATTAAAAGCGCTGGATGGGCTTTACGCCAAGGGCGTGGACGAAATGATAGTGGTGCTGCCCAGTGCGCAAACTTTGCACAACGGCTCCATGTACGCCAGCTCGATCACCGTCGGCGACTGGGAAACTTTTATCGCCGAAGACCTGGTGAATTACATAGACGCTCACTACCGCACCCTGCCCAAGCGCGAAAGCCGCGGCTTAATGGGGCACTCCATGGGCGGCCATGGTGTGGCGCGTATCGGCATGAAGCGCCCCGATATTTTTTCGGCGCTCTACATCATGAGCCCCTGCTGTATGTCGGCGCGTACCGCACCACCGGCAGACATGCTGGCGAAACTGGAAGCGCTTAAAACCGCCGAAGAATCTACCAGCTTGGGCTTTCTTGAACGCGCCACTCTCGCTGTTGCGGCCGCTTGGTCGCCCAACCCCAACAAGCCGCCTTTTTACGCCGACCTGCCCACTGGCTCTCCTGAACAGGTCAACAGTGTGCTCGCCAGCTGGGCTGCCAATGCGCCGCTTTCCATGGCACACCAATATATCGCCAACCTGAAAAAATACAGCGCTATCTACATTGATGTGGGCGATAAAGATGGCCTTAAAGTGGATGCAGAAGTGTTTAGCAAGTTGCTAAATGATTCCGGCGTGAAAAATCAGTTTGAGATCTACGAGGGCGATCATGTCAGTGGCGTCAGCGATAGATTCAAGAACCATGCCCTGCCCTTTTTTAGCAAGCACCTGACAAAGTAGTTATTGCAAGACAGCAAGAACTATCAAGCCTTCTGTCATCAGACGAGCTAGCTTAGCGACAGGCTAGATCGTTTGATCAACACAGGTGACCATGAACCCAGTACAAAAGGCCTTGTGGTACGTAGAAATTCACTCCCGCGATCCGCTCAATCTTGAGCAGATCGCGGACGCATGCCACACAAGCCCTTACCACCTTACCCGCGCCTTTTCTGCTGTTTTTGGCAGACCCTTGATGCGTTATCTGCGTCAACGTCGGCTTTCAGACGCTGCCAGTCAACTGGCAGAGGGCGCAGCAGACATACTGACACTGGCCATGGAAGCGGGCTATGCCTCTCATGAAGCATTTTCACGCGCATTCAAGGAAGAGTTCGGCTGCACACCCGAGGCGGTTCGCGCCCAGGGGCATACTCGCAACCTGTCACTTACCGAGGCTTTTGTCATGACGTCATCTCCCGCCCCCACACTCGCGCCACCGCGCATTGAAATGCTCAATCCCATGTTGCTCGCAGGCATTGTCGAACGCTATGACTGCAATTCACCGGCGGGCATTCCCAACCAATGGCAGCGCTTTTTACCCTACTTCAACAGCATCAGCGCCACTGTAAGCCGCGATGCCTATGGGGTTGTTTACAATTTTGACAGCGAAGGTTTTTTTGATTACCTGACAGGTGTCGAGATAAGTGCGCAAAGCAGCATCCCTTTTGGTCTGGTGCAACTGCAAATGCCCGCACAAAAATACGCGGTGTTCAGCCACCCTGGCCACGTGGCAGAAATTCGTGCGGTCATTGCCGCGATTTGGAGCGAGGGTTTGGCCGCTGCCGGGCTGGAACCCAACCAAGGGCCAACATTGGAAAAATACGGGCCCAGTTTTAACCCAGCGACAGGGCTGGGTGGCTTTGAAATTTGGATTGCAGTCGCTTGAGCAAAATGCAAAGACCTGAAAATATCTGGCTCAACTCGCAAGCATCCTGGTTAGCTACGTTTTTTTCGTCGTTGACGCCTCAATAAAAGTGTTAACAAAAGCAGACCCAGCAGCATCACTAGTGCCGGAAGAAACCTGTCTTGTTCCGGCGATGGTACAGCAGCAGTTGCTGTACTTGTCGTCAAACGACTTTCCTCCAGACTTTCTTGTTCCAGATCAACTGCCAGTACTGATTGATCAGGCGAAGGCTGCTGGGGTGCTGCAGGAACAAATTGTGGCGCTGACGGCTTAAGATTTTTCTGTAGCTCAACAACATTGCTTGCGGGATTATTGTCAATGCCGCTCATATCTGCATAGGTCCGTTGGCGAATCCTGGCGCCTGGATCGTACCCATAACCTTCATAATCACTCACTGGCAGGCGCTGAATCGCTTGCCGAATCGAATCCGGCTCTGCCAGCCAATCCTGTGGAAGTTCATCCGGTGTTGGCCTGCGTGATTGCCCGTAGCGTTCGGCATCATAAGTAGTTGCATTTACATAACGCTTATCCAAATAGTGTGCGAGCTTCTGATAATCCGCCGCTGTCATCAACGCAATGGATTTTCCGTCGGAGAGCCAGGGATTGCCGATATAGAGTCGCTGCCCCAATCGATCGATGTTGTTCTGATCTTTCATAATCAGATCCAACACATGCGTTGGCTCTTCCGGCGGCATCATAAACGGCTGTAAATGGGGCACGTACAGCAAAATCATTTCGTAAACCAAGGCACCCATATTGGGTGCGGGATTCTCGAACGGATTGGCTAACAACACATAACCATCCGGCCCGTAAAGCACCATCAATCGGGTTTGGGTGTAGTCGTAATCAGGAACCTCGCCCGGCGTAATTGTGGGTAATTTCGCTGACGACAAGGGCGCGAATAAACATGACCATAACAATAGCCACGGCAAAAAATACCGATATCTGTTGATAACAGACCTACTCATAGAATTCCATTTTTGTAT
>CBFGWO010000101.1:0-13031 GCA_965652595.1 uncultured Cellvibrio sp.
GCGAACTGTGGGTGGCAAGCTTTGAAAAACGAACGCGTAAAAAAAGTAGTGGTAGCTGGTGGTGGTACAGCGGGATGGGTGGCAGCGGCGGCCCTGGTAAAGCAGCTTGGTAAGTTGCTGGACGTGGTGCTTGTAGAATCCGAACAAATTGGTACGGTTGGCGTGGGTGAGGCGACCATTCCGCCTATGAGAACCTTCCATTCGTTGCTGGGCATTGACGAGCAAGAGTTTATGCGTGCCACGGAGGCGGTTTTTAAGCTGGGTATTTCGTTTAAAAATTGGGGCCAAATTGGGGATGAGTATTTCCACCCTTTTGGATCTACAGGGCAAAGTAGTTACCTCGCCGATTTTCAACACTTTTGGTTGTACGGAAAAAGTAAAGGCATAGATGCTGAGTTTGGGGCGTATAGCCTGGAAGTGCAGGCTGCCAAAGCGAATAAATTTGCTACTTCAAAAACAGGCAGTATTAATTATGCGTATCACTTGGATGCTACGCGTTACGCCCAATATTTACGCCAGTTTAGCGAAAAATTAGGGGTCAAACGTATTGAGGGCAAGATTCAACAGGTACAGCAACACCCCGATGGTACTATCAAGGCGCTGCAATTAGAGTCAGGAGAGGTTGTTGCCGGAGATTTATTTATCGATTGCACCGGCTTTACGGGTCTTTTAATTGATAAAACGCTAAAAACGCCTTACGAGGATTGGTCACACTGGTTGCCTTGTAACAGTGCAATTGCGGTGCAGACCGAATCAGTTGAGCCGGCCAGACCTTATGTTACTTGCACTGCTCATAAAGCAGGCTGGCAATGGCACATACCCTTGCAGCATCGGGTTGGTAATGGCAATGTTTTTTGCAATCAATTTATGTCCGATGATCAGGCAATACAGCATCTGTTGGACAATGTTCAAGGTAAGGTTTTGACCGAACCCAGAGTCATTAAATACAAAACGGGTCGACGTAAAGTATTCTGGAATAAAAACTGTGTTGCCTTGGGTCTTTCCAGTGGGTTTGTTGAGCCTTTGGAGTCGACCAGTATCTATATGTTTATGATAGGGATAGTCAGGCTCATGAAGCTGTTTCCGTTTCATGGCGTGACGCAATCTTTGATCGATGAATATAATTCTCAGTCTATTGCCGAGCTGGAAAATATCCGTGACTTTATTATTTTGCACTATCATGTCACGGATCGCGAAGACAGTGAATTTTGGCACTACTGTAAGTATATGAATGTGCCGGATTCCTTAGCTCATCGTCTTGATCTGTTCAGAGAAAATGCTTTCGCTTATCAGGGGAACCAAGAGCTGTTCAGACGTGATTCATGGCTGCACGTCATGTTCGGGCAAGGTATTATGCCAAAGCACTATCACTTGATGTTTCAAACCATGTCGGATCAAGAGTTGGTTGGCCATTTGACTAACACTCGAAATACAATTTCTGAAGTGGTGGGTAAGCTTCCAAGTCATCAAGACTTTGTAGACAATTACTGCAAATCTTCGCGCTAAACTTGGCGTGAGGTAGCATCAAACTTCAGGGCTATAAAAACTACTGTTATCAATTCGATTCAAAATTTGCTGGTAGGTCCCGTTTTCGCGAATGATTTTTAGGCCGCGATTAAACTCGTTGATTAAGTCGGTAGATTCGCTTTTGCTTTTTGTCGCCATCAGGTAGCCCTTGTCTGTCACCATGGGTGGGTCAAGTACGCGAAGCTTGCGTGGATCAACACTCAAGGTGGCGGCCATATAAAAGCCCGACATCTCGTCGGTGGCAATAAGCTCTACTCGCCCGGACATCAACATCTTGATGTTTTGCACATCGCTGGGCACGAGTGTGGCATTGAGTTGTCGCTCGGCGATGGCTTTGAGGAAGGCTTCGGTGTAGCTGAAGCCAACAGTGGCGCTTATGCGATAGTCGGCCAAGTCATCAAGAGTTTTCCACTCAATGGGTGGATCTTCCATGCGTTGAAAAAACACGGTGCGGTTCTGAATAAGTGGTTCGCTGAGTAGCATACTGGCGCTGCGCTCGCTGTTGTTGAACCAATAGGAAGTTGCGTCCACCTTGCCTTTCTTGGCTTCTTCAAATGCGCGTTTCCACGGCATGTAGATAAATTCAACCTGAATGCCAACAGCGGCAAAAGCCTCGCGCACTATATGGTTGACGTAGCCTTGCTCAGGTAGCGCTTCACCTGTCCAGGGCGGATATTCCCCAGTGGAAATTTTCAGCGTTTTACCTTCCGCGAGTGAGTTGTGCGAGTTCATCAGTGCAAGCAGTGCAAAGAGCAGATACCCGAAAATCAACCTGACTTTCTGTTTGAGCATGGTTGTGCGCGACGCTTTGTGATGATGGTTTGGTGTAGCAAGCATGGTTGATTCCTGCGCTGGATTGCTTCCTTTGTCCAGTGTTGCACAAAATCTGCAGTTTGCACAAAAAGAGTACTGACTCTTGGCGCGCGAGGGAGACTGTAATTAACTCTGTGTAAACTCTCGTCTCTCACCCCATACAACCAACGCCATCTCCCCCGGCACTTGTACGCGCAAATGCGCAGCCACTGCCCGCAGTGTGAAATCTCTTAACGGGCGCTCACTGTTTAGCTCCGCATAGTAGCGATGCGCATTAATCGCCCCCTCCAGCGCACCATCCAGTTGCAGCTTTATCACTTCTGCCGCGTGTTCGCCGCTGGGGTCAGCCACTGCCTCAATAGTCACCAGCGTCGGCTCCAGGCCACCCAGATACACCTGGGTCTCGATCATCCTTCCAGCATCGTTTTGCTGCTCAGTTAACTCTCCCAAATGGATTTCATGCCAGTGCTCTCGCAACTGCTGTTCCCACTGCGCAAGTTCCCGCGCCAGCTTGGCCTTGTCGGCCAGTCGCTCACCCTGGCTTTGCGCGGCGGGTAGATAGTATTGGGTGAGGTAGTCGCGCAGCATGCGGTTGCTGCTGAATTCCGGAGTTAGCCTGGCCATGCTGGCGCGGATGCGCGCCAGCCATTGGGTTGGCAGGCCCTGTTCGTTGCGTTGGTAAAAGCAGGGGATGATCTCTTGCTCCAGCAGCCGGTAAAGCGCTTCGGCATCCTGGGCGTCATCTTCGGGGCCGTGTTCTTCGCCGTCGCCCAGTGCCCAGCCTTGGGCCGGGTCATAGGCTTCGGCCCACCAGCCGTCCAGGCTGGAGAGGTTGAGCCCACCGTTAACCAAGACTTTCATGCCGCTGGTGCCGCTGGCTTCCCAGGGGCGGCGCGGGGTGTTCAGCCAGAGGTCTACACCCTGTACCAGGTGCTGGGCGAGGCTGATGTCGTAGTCTTCGACCAGCACCAGTTGGCGTTGCAGTTGGTATTGCTGGATAAAGTGGTGCCAGTGCTGGAGCGCGCGTTTGCCTTGGTTGTCGGCGGGGTGGGCCTTGCCCGCGATGATCAATTGCACCGGCTGCTGGTGATGGCTGAGCAGGCGCGCCAGGCGCGGCGGGTCTGTGAGCAGCAGGTCCGGGCGCTTGTATTCGGCAAAGCGACGTGCAAAACCGAGAGTGAGGATATTGGGATCGAGGGGCAGGGGGCCTGGCAGTTCGCAGGATTCGGGGGTGAATTCATGACGGTACTGGCGCGCCAGCCGCTCCCGCGTAAAGTCCACCAGTCGGGCGCGACCCTGGGTGGTCAGTTGCCACAGCTGGCCGTCGCCAACCTGATCAAACGCTGCTGGGTTTAATAGCGCCAGATCCTGGCGCCAGCGCTCTCGTCCGTACACCTGGGTCCAGAGTTGGTCGGCGGCGGGGGAGTCCCAGGTGGGTACATGGACGCCATTGGTGACATGGCCCACCGGCACTTCCCGCTCGGGCCAGCGCGGAAACAGGGGTTGGAAAATACCTCGGCTCACGGCCCCGTGCAGCTGGCTGACGCCGTTGCTGCGGGCGCAGGTACGCATGGCCAGGTAGGCCATGTTGAAGGGTTCCTCTTCGTTGTAGTCCTGCGCCTGTCCCAAGCGGATGAGCTTTTCCATACTGATACCCAGGTGAGCGGCGTATTCGCCTATGTAGCGACGAATCAAGCTGACCGGGTAGCGGTCGAAGCCCGCCTCCACCGGGGTGTGGGTGGTAAAAAGGTTGCCGCCGCGGGTGGCCCAGAGGGCCTCATCAAAGCTGAGCCCCAGACGCTCCCGGCAGCTGCGGATGCGCTCCAGGGTGGCGAAGGCCGCGTGGCCTTCGTTGAGGTGGCAAACGTCTATGTCCAGGCCCAGAGTTTCTACCAAGCGCCAGCCGCAGATGCCGAGGGCGATTTCCTGCACCAGGCGCAGTTCGGTGCCGCCGCCGTAGAGCTTGCTGGTGATACCCCGGTCGGCCATCTGGTTGCGCGGGTCGTTGCTGTCGAGCAGGTAGAGGGTGACTCTGCCCACCTGGGCCTGCCAGATGCGAAAACGCACCTCCCGGCAAAGAAAGTGGGTGCTGATATGCAGCCAGGCGCCGTCTTTCCCCAGCAGCGGTTGCAGCGGCAGGCTGCCGGGGTCGTTGTAGAGGTAGGTTTCTTGCTGCCAGCCGTCTCTGTCGAGGCTCTGGCGAAAGTAGCCCTCTTGATACAGCAGGCCTACGCCCACCAGGGGTAAGTCCAGGTCGCTGGCGGTTTTGAGGTAGTCGCCCGCCAGAATACCCAGGCCGCCAGCATACAGGGGCAGGGCGTCGCACAGGCCAAACTCCATGCTGAAGTAGGCCACGCCCTTGAGCGGGCTTTGGGGGCGGGTTTGATGGTGAGTTTGGCGGTACCAGCCGGGGTGTTGATGGTATTGTTGACGGGCTTGGGTTTGGGCGCTGAGCAGGGCCATAAAGTCCGGGTCTTTGGCCAAGGTGGCCAACCGCTGATCGCTGGTGAGTTGCAGCAGTCCAACGGGGTTGCGAGTGTGGCGCCAAATCTCCGGGTCGAGCGCTTCCCACAGGGCATCGCCGCCGTGGTACCAGCTCCAGTGAAGGTCGGCCGCCAGTTGGTGCAGCGCCTTGAGTTCGGGCGGTAGCTGGCGCTCAAACAGGGGCATGGTGATGGGCTCCGTGTAGTGGGCCGGAACGGCGCAGGCGTTTTTCCAGCTCCATGGGAATCAGGATGGGGCAGGTGAGTAGCAGGATAATCCCCCAGTGCGCCAGGCTCAGGGGCGCCACGGCAAATACCTGCTGGCTCAGGGGTACATAGGTAAATACCAACTGCAACGCCAGTACCAGTGCAATGCTCAAGAGGCTGGGGCCAGCCCCACGCCAATAGTCAGCCTGCCAGAGGTTGTCGTGCAGGCGGCGAGCGCTGAGCAGGTAAAAAACTTCAAATACCACCAGGGCGTTAACCGCCATAGCGCGGGCCAGCTCGGTGGAGGCCCCCGCCGCCAGTTGCCAGCTGAAGATGCCAAACACGATCACCGCCCCCAGGCCGCCCACCAGCAAAATGCGATAGAGCAGTGACAAGTTGATGATGCCCTCTTGCCGCGGGCGCGGTGGGCGACGCATCAGGTTGGTTTCGCGCCGCTCAAAGGCCAGGGCCATGGCCAAAGTAATGGCGGTGACCATATTCACCCAGAGGATTTGCGCGGGGGTGATGGGCAGCATCCAGCCAAAAAGTACGGCCAGGACAATAATCAACCCCTGGGCCAGGTTGGTGGGCAGGATGAACACAATGGATTTGATGATGTTGTCGTAAATACGCCGCCCCTCCGCCACGGCTTTGGTGATGGTGGCGAAGTTGTCGTCGGTGAGCACAAAGTCGGCGGCTTCTTTGGCCGCTTCCGTGCCCTTGCGGCCCATGGCCACACCTATGTCGGCGCGGCGCAGGGCCGGGGCGTCGTTAACACCGTCGCCGGTCATGGCCGGGGTGTGGCCCATAGCCTGGAGCGCCTCTACCAACTGGAGTTTGTTAGCGGGGCTGGTGCGGGCGAAGATGTCCACCTGCTCGACCAACTGCTGCCGTCCGGCGTCGTCCAGGGCGTCCAACTCCGCGCCTGTAACTACCCTGTCGGCTTTCAGCCCCAGCTCCGCACCTATGGCGGCGGCGGTAACCGGGTTGTCGCCGGTGATCATCACCACACGAATACCTGCACTCTGACACTCGGCAATGGCGGCTATGGCCTCGGGGCGGGGTGGGTCGGATATGCCCGCCAGGGCCAGCATTACCAGGCCATCGGCCATGTGTTCATGGCCCAGGGGATCGGGCAATTGGGCGAAGGCTTTGCTGGCCAGGGCCATAACCCGCATACCCTGGCTCGCCAATTGTTCTAGCTGCGTCTGCCAGTAGGCTTTGTTCAGGGGTTCCACGCCTTCGGCACCCAGTTGGTGTTGGCAGAGTTCCAACAGCCTGTCGGGTGCGCCTTTGATGGCCAGCTCCAACTGCCCCTCGGGGCCGGAATGAAGGCTCGCCATATAGCGTTTTTCGGTTTCAAAGGGCAGGGAGTCCTGGCGCGGCCAGGTACTTTTGGTGTTGGCGGCTTCCAGTCCCTGCTTCAGCGCCATGACGTAGAGAGCACCTTCGGTGGGGTCGCCGTGCAGCTGCCAATCGTTTTCCTCTTGAGTGATATTGGCGTTGTTACACAGCAGCGCCACGCGGCAGGCGGCGTCCACCAAGGGATGCTCGCCAGTGTTCAGCGTTTGGCCCTGGTCATCGTGTATGTCACCCAAGGGCGCATAGCCCTCACCGCTGATACGGTAGTGGTGGTGCGTTGTGACCAGGCTGCGGGCGGTCATGGCATTGGCGGTAAGGGTGCCGGTTTTATCGGAGCAAATCACATCAACGGAGCCCAGCACCTCTACCGCTGGAAGGCGGCGCACTAAGGCGTGCTGGCGGGCCATGCGCTCTACGCCCAGCGCCAGACTGATAGTGACGATCGCGGGCAGGCCTTCGGGGATAGCGGCCACGGCTATGCCGATGGCGCCTTGCAGCATGGCGGCCCAGGGTTGGTTGTGCAGCCCCATGCCCACGGCGATGGTGGTGACAGTCACTGCCAGTATCACCAGGCTGAGCTGCGCGGCCAGTTTGCGCAGCCGTTCTTGCAGGGGGGTGTCGGGTAGTTCTACCGCCTGCACCAGCTGATTGATCTGGCCTATTTGGGTGCGCTTGCCGGTGTGGATAACCAACCCTTTGCCGGAGCCAAAGGTGACCATGCTGCCCATAAAAGCCAGGCAGCGCTGTTCGGCGAGGCTGGTGTCGTCGGCCACTGGCGCGGTTATTTTGCTCACAGCCTGGGATTCGCCAGTGAGCAGGCTTTCGTCGCATTGCAGGTCTTTGCTTTCGAGCAGGCGCAGGTCGGCGGGCACCCGGTCACCGGCTTCGAGCAGTACCAGGTCGCCGGGCACCAGTTGGCGGGCATCCAGGCTCAGGGTGGCGCCATCACGCACTACCAGGCAATGGTTGCGGCTGAGCGAGGCAATGGCGCGCAGCGCAGCTTCTGCCTTGCCCTCCTGAAAAAAGCCGATAGCGGCGTTGATGATGACAACGGTGAGAATCACACCAGCGTCCACCCAGTGGGCAATTGCCAGGCTGACCAGTGCGCTGACGAGTAACAGGTAAATAAAGATGTTGTGGAATTGACGCAGAAAGCGTTTCCAGGCCGGGGTGGGGGGTGCCATAGGGAGTTGGTTTTCGCCCCATTGTTCAATGCGGGCAAGGGCTTCGGCTTTGCTGAGCCCTTCGTGTCCGGTATGTCGTTGTTTGAGACTCTCCTCGATACTGGCACTGTGGAATGAAAAGTCACTGTCGCTGCTTGTCGGTCGTGCCATAAGTTGCTCCTGTACTTGAGCCTAACCTACGGCCAATGGCAGAGCTTTGCAAACGGGAATGCGCCCTGTTTGAGTTGCATCAAATGCAGCCCAATGGGGTTGGCAATACTTTACACAAGCCGACTTGATGCAGAAGTGGGTTAATGATCAAATCCGCGAGTCATTTTTAACAATAATTAGCAGAGAACTCTCATATGTCGGTGCGCGCCCTGGCCCTGTTTTTTTTGTCACTCACCGCTTGTTCTGGCTATTCCGGCAGTGTCAATCCGGAATCTTCGCGGCCTAAAGCCGCTATTGAAAATTCAACGCATGATTGTGTGTCACCCGAGATCTCGCCGATTGACCAATTGGCAAAAATAGCTGAGCTGCCTGACCCTTTTACTTTTACCGACGGCACGCCAGTGAGACATAAAGCGGATTGGCGCTGTCGGCGCGCAGAAATCGCCCACCAGTTGCAAGCCTATGAGTTGGGCACCAAGCCCTCGGCTATTCAGCCAACACAGACGCAGGTTACTGCGGAGCTGGTGCGTTTGACCTTGGCGTACCAGGGGCAGCAGATTGAGTTTGAAGCAAAAATGCATTTACCTGCCAAGGGAGAGCCACCTTATCCCGCTGTTATTGCACTGGGGCGTTCGTTTTTAAATAACGAATCCCTGTCCGAATTGGGTGTGGCAGTCATTGATTTTCCTAACAATGAATTGGCGGAGCAGATAAACACTCAGTCACGTGGTAAGGGAAAATTCTACCAACTCTTTGGCGAAGACCATTCTGCCAGTGCCATGATGGCCTGGAGCTGGGGCATTAGCCGCTTGATCGATGCGCTGGAAGCCTCCGGCACCGAATTGATTAATGTACAGCGATTGGGCGTGACCGGTTGTTCGCGCAACGGCAAGGGTGCGCTGGTGGCGGGGGCGTTTGATGAACGTATTGCGCTGACGCTGGTGCAAGAATCCGGCTCCGGCGGTGCAGCCAGTTGGCGCATTTCCGATGCGCAGCGCGAGCGCGGGCAGAATGTGCAAACGCTGCGGCAAATCGTGACGGAAAATGTGTGGTTTCGTGAAGACTTTGGTCGTTTTGCCGAAGATGCCGAACGCCTGCCCTTTGATCACCATATGCTTATGGGGATGGTTGCGCCACGCGCCCTGCTGGTGGTGGATAACGGCGGCATTGAGTGGCTTGGCAATGAAAGCAGCTATGCTACCTCGCTGGCGGCGCGCGAAATTTGGAAATCCATGGGCGCGGCGGATCGTATGGGAATTTCCCAACAGAGCGGCCATAACCACTGTGTTTTACCCGAAGCGCAAACCCGGGAAGTTGCCAGCTATGTAAAGCGCTTTTTACTCGACGATCAAGCAGTGAACACAGAACTGGTGCGCACTGATGTGAACTATTCATTGGATTGGGCACGCTGGGTGCCCTGGCAAACCCCAACACTCAAGTAGGTTTTTTTATGCGCACAGGATTTGCTTTGCTGTTAGCCGTTTTATCGCCCCTGGCATTCGCACAGGCACCGGAAAAAATTCAACTAAAAAATGCTGATGTGCATTTTGAAATAGTTCCCGCTATTGGTGCCCGCGCTGTTCATCTGTCTCTACCGGGAAAAGAAAATCTTTTTCGTGTGAACTCGTTATTGTTGGAACGAGAGCCTGCGCCCGCTGTGAATCCGCAAGGCCACAATCTGCCGTATTTTGGTCATGAGGTCTGGCTTGGTCCTCAATCGGCCTGGTGGAAGCAGCAGCGCATTAATCAGGCGCGCCATGACGCCGGTGCCGTTTGGCCGCCAGATCCTTATCTGGTGTTGGCGCCTTATGAGCGTGTATCCGGGGATGACAAAGAGGTGCAGATGCGTGGGCCGGAAAGTCCGATTACGGGGGTGCGCATGAGTAAGCATTATGGTGTTTCTACGCAATTTCCCGGTACCATTTTAGCGGCGGCGAGCGTGCAGAATATTCGTCAGGAATCTGTTGCCTGGGGCCTGTGGTTTAACACCCGCGTACATCCCGATACACAGGTTTATGTGCCGGTAAAATCCGCCGAGGATGTTCGCCTGGCAGAATTTCCCGGCCCCAACTCCGCTCCCCCGGCGTACACCCTGGATAAAGGATTGCTGGCGCTTTCTTTGGCGCCGCCCGCTGAAGGCTTTAATCGTCGCCATGGCAAATTATTTATTCATCCCTCGGCGGGTTGGATGGCGGGCTTTCGCGGTGATCAACTCTTGCTGATTCATTTTGATTTGCAACCGCGTGCGCGCATTCATCCCGAGCAGGGCCAGATAGAGTTGTACCACGATTATTTTCCCGATAAGGCTGACGCTGGCGTGTTGGAAATGGAAGTGCATTTTCCCTATGGCGCGATCAATCCTGGCCAAACCCAACATGCGCAGGAATACTGGACGGTGATGGCTTATGCCGGTGATAACTCAGCCGCAGCCCAGCGCCAGTTTTTGTGCGAGCAATTACAGGCCCTGGCATTGGATGCGAGTGTTTGCATTGATGAGTGATGTTTGATTTTATAAACCAAGGCGCAGGTTGCCCTGAATCTCCTGCGCCAGGGTTTTTTCTACCGCTACTTTTTGTGCGTAGTCCTGCCAGCGGCTGACCACCGCCAAAACCTGTTCGATAATCTCTTCCGCTTCCCGCTGAAAATTACTAATCAGTTTGGCCGCTGAAAGCAAATCGGCGCGCGTAAATTGATCTCGTTTGCCATTGAGGCTGAGTTGGTGTGAATTTACCCAGGGTGAGCCGGGTTTGTAGCTGTAAGCGAGATCAAATGCCGGTGACAGCTGCCATTGGGTGCGAGGGCCTGGCAGGATAAAACCGATGTTTTTGCTGTGATCATCCTGATTGCGCGCTACCAGGTTAAACACCATGCGCCGAAAAATTTCTATGGCCTCGGCGCGGCTCAAACGAAGTTTTCGCGCCACTGCAAATAATTGTTCATAGCTGTAGTGGCCAGGTTTTTTGTAATCTGCGTGATCCATGGCGCAGAGGGATTGATAGTGCAGTTTGTGATTGCCCAGGCGATCAAAACGCTTTGTTAAAAAATGAGCGCGCTCTCCATCCATTAAGAGTTCGCAGGGCGAGATGCTAATCCCCGCATCCTTGGCCATCAGATAGTAGGCATATTCCATGCGGCCAAAGCCCTGAGGATCGCCAAAGGTTTCCCGGCCACTGCTGTGTTCCACCACGCCGTCGAATTTCAATAAGTAGTGTTCAAAGCCCGCAGGTGCCTCTACTTGGCCCGAGCGAATTTCTGTCCGCGCCTGGTTGATGGCCACCAGCGCCTTGGCGCGGGCGCCACCAGCAGATGTGCCCACTTGCAACAAGCCGGTTAAGTCCTCTGTGGCACCGAGATCCGAATGCGCACCGGCCCGTTGATCCAGCACTTGTTGCGCCATGTTCAGCAGGGATTCCAGCTCCAGTCGTCCGGAATTCCTGTGCGCCTGGCGCAAACTGGGCGCATATTCCAGTGCGCCCATGCCCCGCTTGCCGGTGTAGAGCAGGCGCTCCAACGGATTGAAACTGGCCGGGTCGCGTCCATGACGGGCCAGCCAGGCGTTGATCACGGCGTTGCCGAAATCGTCGGGCAGGCTATCGGCAAAACAGGCGGGCAGCCCCTTGTAGGTGTCGGGGTTGAGTTCAGGAAAGTGAAAGATGTGCGGCCCTTGTATTTGGGCGGGCATATGCAGGGGCGCCAGCTGCACGCCGGTTGCCAGCCACTCGGGTGTGTATTCGAAGCTGGCGCTATGGCTGGCCGGGTCCCAGGCCAGCGCGCCTACCAGTTTGTTCCACAGCCAGACTTCAGCGAGATCTTGCATTTACCACCCCAGGTCTTCTTCAGCCACACCGCCAGCGATGCCGGGGCCGGGCTGGGGATAATTTGAAGGGCGGGCCCGCCGCCGCTCTTTACCTTTTAGTTTGAGCTGTTGCAGTGGGCTGGGGGCTGGCTCTGGCAGAAACTGATCCAGTTGATCCAGGGCGTCCAGCACCCGCAGGGCGGCAATCAGATTTTCGAGCTTGCCGCCACCGGCCACTAGCTGGCGATAGCTTTTAGGCGTAATGCCGATTTCCTCGGCTATTTGCTGCTGGGTGATATTGCGTAGCAGCCGCAACCGCTCCAGGCGATTGCCCAGTTCGGCGGCTATGACACTGTTGGTCATGGATTTGTAGTTCATGGAGGTAAATTTTGACCTTTTAACCAAGAGAAATGGCTTTTAAGGTAAATATATACCTTTATTTTTATAAATCAATAGTTTAGGTAATTTAATATCTTTTATATATCAATTTGTTATTTTTTGGGTAATATAATACCTATTAATTATTCTTCGCAGAACTAAAGAATTCCCAAATTACCTCATTTGCCGAAATGGCCTGTGATGGCGCCTCGCTGCCTCGTGGCTTAACTCCGCCAGGCCAGGAATGCCCTCCGGTATCGGTTACGCACAGCTGCACGGCGACACTACCCTTGCATTGCGCATACTGCTCGCAGTGGGCGCCCGGCTTTTTTAAGACGGGTACGGGTGTTGCCTCGCAGTGATTAAGGTCTACCCATTTTTTGATGGTGTCTGGAACTGATACAAAATCAGTGACTTTGGATTCGTCTCTAAACTTTTTTCCGGCACCGCCATGAAAAAGCACTCGGTCATCATTTTTTGCATGAATATGCAATACAGAAATGGGCTTGGCTGGATGGCATTTAAGGGTTCCATCTGTCCCGGCCACCGCAGCAATAGCGGTGAAGGTGTCGGGCATTTCGCAGGCTAAGCGATAAGACATCATGCCGCCGTTCGACATGCCGATGGCGTAAATCCGCTTTTGGTCAATCGTGAGTTCGCGCGACACGCTGGCAATCAACTTTTTGATAAAGCCTACATCATCGATATTTTCATCACGCGCATTGGCGCAGCAGCTGCCCGCATTCCAGGTGGCGAGCTTTCCGGATCTAAATCGGCTGTAGCCATTGGGAAACACCACCACAAATCCCTTGGCCTCCGATGTTGAAATCAAGCCGTAGTATTCGTCATTGGCCATATAGTCCATATCGCCACCGCCGCCATGAAACGCCAGAATCAGCGGCGTTGGTTTTGCAGCTTGATAACTTTTGGGGACATGTATGCGATAGGTGCGCGTGAGGCCATCGTGCTTGATTGAGCGAACATAATCGCCCGGCCCTTGAATTTTTTGTGCCTTGGATGAGGAATCTTCCTGGCTCTGTCGAAGTTCGCGTCTATCCGCAACTCGCTGCTTGATACGCTCACGCAGGGTTGTATCTGCCACTCGGTCCTGAGCAGTTGCTAGTAGGGGAG
>CBFGWO010000102.1:0-12824 GCA_965652595.1 uncultured Cellvibrio sp.
ACCGCTGGGTTGACTGTCGGTGGTGCGGTCGATGGCCAGCAGCCGGTGGCTGTTGTTGGCGTAGGTGTAGCTGTCGTGATGGGCAGTGCCGCCGTCTTGGTGGAATTGGCTCAGGCGATTGCCGACCGCATCGTAGGTGTAACCGAACTGGCCGTAAAAGCCCTCGGCGCTGGTTAGCCGGTTGAGGGCGTCGTAATCGAAGCTCTGGCTTTTGGCGCTGTTGAGGTTGTTGACGATGGCGGTGATGTTGTTGGCCGGGTCGTAGGCGTAAGCGCGATCCAGCACCGGGTTGATGCCGGTGACCTGAATGGCTTGCAGGCGGTAGTCCAGATCGTAGCTGTGGTTAAGGGTGAGGCCATTGCCGTAGGTGTAGTGCTTGGCGGGGCCAAAGGGCAGGTATTGCAGGTTGCCAACCAGCGGTTGTGTTGCTGTGTTGGCATTTGCCTGGGTAGCGACCTGGCTGACACGGCCGAGGGTGTCGCGTGCGTAGCTAACAACGCGGCCCGATGGGTAGGTTACCTGGGTGAGCTGCCCGGCGAGGTCGTAGGCGTAATGGGTGGTGGACGTTACCCCTTGGATAGCGGTTGTTTTTTGCACCACCAGGCCCTGGGCATTGTAGGTGTAGTGGGTGGTGTTGCCGTTGGCGGTGATGCTGGTGAGGCGACCTATGCCGTAGTTGCCGTTGGCGGTGCTGTCATAGCCATAGGTAACATTTTCCGCCGGAGAGGCCGGGTAGCTGACTTGGGTGAGGCGGTTGAGGGCGTCGTAGGTGTAGTTGGTAATCACACCGCGAGCGTCGGTGGCGCGGGTACGGTTGCCGGCGTTGTCGTATAGGTAGCTGGTGGTGCCGGTGTCGGGGCTGGCCAGCTGCGTTGTTTCACCCCGGTTGTTAAGGGTGTAGATGGTTGAGAGCTGCGCCGGGTCCTGCACACGCGTGAGTTCGTCCTGGGGGTTGTAGTGCATCTCGGTAACGCCACTCAGGGCATCTACCAACTGCGTGAGACGATTAAGTGCGTCGTACTGATACTCGGTGGTGACTGGCCCGATGCTGGTGTGTGTCGTTTCCTCAATCAGGTTGCCGTTCACATCATAGGCATATTGAGCAACCGGTTGGTTCGCGCTGTTGATTTGGCTGATGAGTTGGCTTAGCGCATTAAACTGCCGGGATTGCAGCCTGACAGGATTGCCTTGGGTATTCTTGATAGTTTCCTGCACGATGTTGCCGCGATAGTCGAGGGAGTATTCCCAACGGTTGCCTTCGGCGTCCTGGATGGCGGTGAGGCGGTGGGCTGCATCGTATTCGTAATAGATTTTTGCGCCGGTCGGGGATTCTGCCTCGATAAGCTGCCCGGCCACGTCATAGGTAAAGTGTGTAGTGGCACCTGCAATAGTGACTTGGCGCAACCAGCCGCGCGGCGTGTATTCGAATTGGGTTTCAACGCCGTTGGCATCGATGACTTTGCCGAGACGGCCGTTGGCGTCGTAGTCGGTGTACTGGGTTTGGTGCCCACGTGCATTGGTGACAGAGGCGATGTTGTTGGCCGCGTCATAAGTGAAGTGGGTGAAATCTTGCACGTCGGTGCGCGGGCCGTCGATGCGAGCCCTTAGCCCACGGGAGTTGTAGGTGTAGGTAGTGGCGGTGTTGCCAGGAGCGTAGATATTGGTAAGTCGGCCCGCCGTGTCGTAGTAATAGGTTGTGAGTCGACCACTGTCATTGACTATCGAAGGAACATTCCACTGATGGTGCCAGGTAGTCGTGATGGTTCGTTGTTGTGGTGTGCCGTAGGCTTCCGTTCGCCAGGTTTCTCTGCCGAGATTATCGCGGCCGTAGCGTGTTTCAGTTCCATCGGGGTGTACAACCCGGGTAAGCCAGCCTACCGAGCTGTAAAAACGTTGCTCAGTACCGGTAGCGCAATCCTGGCACGGGTTCGTCTCAAGGGCAGTTACCCTGTCTCCTCCGTGAAACTTCGCCAACTGATAGGTCAGCACCTGGGCCTGCTCGGCATCGACGTGGCGTTCAACGCGGGTTTTTCCCGCCTCCAGATACTCGAGTGTTGTTTTGTTGGCATTGTTGGCGTGGGTGGTTAATACCCCCCGGCCTTGCTCGTCGTATGCGTAGGTGGCAAAGCGATCACCATTTTCGTCGGTAATACCGGTCAGGTGATAGGGAAAGCGTACATCCTCGTAGTGATAGAGTTTGCGGGGGTTATCTGAGTCATTTTCTGGTGTGTCATCCGGATAGATCACCGCGATAAGATTGCCCAGGGAATCATATTCATAGCGGGTGATATAGCCCATGGGATCGGTCATTGAAACCATGCGCCCCAGGCTATCGTAACCAAATAGTAACTGCCTGCCGGTTTCGCTGGTCATGCTGGCCATGACAAAACCGAGACCGGGCAATTCCTGCCAATCGTAAGTAATGCTCTGGCCTTCGCGCATGTCTTTGCGCTGGGGTTTTCCATTGGCACCAAACACAATGGTTTCGCCGTCGGCGGTTATCCAAGTCCAGGCACCTGCGATTTTTCTTACTGTGCCGTGCGCCGCTGTGCTGGAGTTCAGGGTTTCGGCATTGCCACCGCCAATGTAAAGGTGAACGAGATTCCTTCCTTCCGGACGAAATTCAGTTTCGTTAACTTGCTGGAGAAACTCCGGCGGCAAACTCTGCCGGATTTCCACAATACGACCGTAGGAAGCATCGCGCAGGATGCGAAAATTCAGGTTATCCGGGAAGTTCCAGCCGGGTACGGCGACTGGCTGGACTTCCCCTTTGTTTTGGAGGGTGCTGTACTGACGGGTAAATGTAAGGCTATCGCCTGCTGGCCCGCGATAATCCACTTCGGTGTGCAGCTTGGCACCGCTTTCGCAGGCGATGGGGTTGCCTTCGCACGTTTTACGCTGAGGGTCGTTTTGAAAAAATTCCTCGGGGCAAGCGTTGGGGCTAAACCAGGTGACGGCGTCGCCGTTACCTCCCCCCATGCTGGCGCCGTTTGGTGTGTAGCGGTCGAATTGAGGCGCCTGATTGCGGCGCAGACTTTCCGCGCAGCGCCAGCATTGTTCGTGGTTACCGTCATAGATCGGCGGCAGATCCCGCCCATAAATGTGGGGCGCCTGTTCGCACCGGCTGCGCATTCGTGTCACCGCAGTATAGGTGGTTGCGTGTGTAGCACAACCCGAATGTTGTAACGTGTAGTAATAGGTATAAGAAGATTCCGAACCAGGAAATAAAACGCCACTACCTTCCGTAGGACACGTAATATCGTATGAGGCACAACCCGGCCCAGCATTGGCAATCGTCTCCCAGTTTTTGATCTCCGTACAATAGTCCGCTAACGCACCAGCCGTTGATGAAAACAAAAACTGATAGGACTTGCTTGATGGATACATCGGCCCGCTGACAGAATAATTAACTGTCATATTTTCCATACAGCCAGCTGTAGGGGAACATGCTAGAGTGAGCCTTGGCATGGCGAGTAGCACAAGCGTAGTAATGAGCAGCGCGCAAGTTACCGAAGAGTTTGGTTTGATTCCGAAGGGGAGGGTAAAGCGTTGAAAAACCGAAGAGGTAACTAACATATCCTTATTCCTTGTTGGTGACCTGCTGTGGCAGCGAGAACGCCACCACAGCATAAAAACAGTTAAGCGAAAAAAATTTGGCTTACTCTAGCAAACTAACAATTAATTCAACAATCCATAAACCCCCAACGAATAAGCCCGACGACGCTTTTCACCGTCAAGTGAACTGGTGCGCACCACCGAGCCGGGTTTAAGTTCATCGGTTTGGAAGCGGGTATCACCGGTGCCTTCGTCAAAGCTGACCACCAGACCTTCGTGCAGGTAATAGGCAATCACGTCACCCTGCTCTACCCCGACACTTACGGCAAAATTAATGCGGTTTAATCCAGGTTGATGCACGCGCATGGGTTTGCTGTCCCAGATCACGACCAGGTTTTGATCTACCTGGCGCAGCACCTTGACACTGAAACTGCCGGGCATCAAAAAGTGGCCGCCAACACCGGTGAGGGTACCAGGCCGAGGCATGGGGTTGGCCAGGTCAACCAGTTGCAGGGATTTTTGTTCGCGATTGGCGCGCTCCACCAATTCACCGCCCACGTAATCCAGCAAGCCACCTTGCACCAGAAAATCGCGGTAGGCGTCAATTTGATGCTGCACAAATCGGCGCACCTGGCTGCGCAACTCAGAGGACTCCTGTATGCGCGAGGATTTTTCCGTTCCCAATACCCCGATCACTCGCTCGCGCTCGCTGAGTTCCTGCGAAAGCCGAGACTCACTTTCTTGCAGTTGTTGGATCTGTGCATTGGCTTGATCAAGTTCCGCCTTGAGTTGGCGATTTTTATCTTCCATTTGTTTGATATTGGGTTGGGTTTGGCAGGCACCTAAGACCAGCGCCACCAGTACCAGGGTAGATTTTCCGAGCCTATTCATGGACAACTCCTTTACAGGTTTTGTTGTTCGTCGAAGGGTGTGGGTAGTTATCGTTTAACACTAAAGCTTTCGCTGATCAGCGGCTGCTGATTCAGCAGCAGGTCAATATGGTAGCCGCCTTCCGCAAAGCCACTGACGGGTTGCTCCATGCGAAAAAATCTGACGCCCTCGGCGCCGGTCACCACCACCGGCACCTGCACTATCTGCAAACTGCGGGAACCATCATAAAGGATAGCCTGAATCACCGCGGCCTCCTGGTCAAAATTGCGGTAGCTGAAACCGATATGAATTACCCGGTCGGCGGCTAGCCCCGGCGCCTGTGCCTCGGGAAGGCTGCTCATCTCCTGATGGCTGACGCGCAGCGCGTCGATTGTCGGGCGTGCATCGGCCAGGGCTTTGTCGATATCCATACTCAATTCAAACAGGGTTTGACTGCGAGGGAATTCTTCGCGCGCCTCTGCTAATTTACTGGCCGCAGATTTCAGATCATCCGCCGCCAGCGCGGCTTTGATGCTCTGCACAAGGGTCTGTTCCCGCTCCACCAAGCGACGTTGTTCAGCCAGCTGGATGTCGAGCTGATCCCGCAGCCCGACAAGCTCGGCGTGTTCCGGTTGCAAGTCAAGGCCGCGATTGGCCATTTGCAGTGCCGATTCCAGCTGTCCCTGTTGCTCTCGCGCCTTGGCCAGCTGCCAATACCTTTGGGCCACTCGGGTCAAACCGGACAACGCGTCGGGCTGTTCGGGGTGCTCAGCCAAAATGGCGTTGTAGGTTTCTATGGCATTGGCTCCCTTGGGCGAGCCCAGTGCATCACGCGCCAGGTAGTCTTCGGCTTGTGCGAGCTGTTGCTGCAAACGTATTGCTGCCTGATCTTCTTCTGTATCACCTTGGGCCTCGGCTATCTCCTCCTGCGTCTCAGCCTCTTCCGCGCTGGGTACTGCGTCGGCAAGGGGCGCTTCCGTGGCTGGGTCTGCAGGAGCAGTTTCAACGGCGACAACTTCCTCGGGTTCAGCAATCTCGCCCGTCGGCGCTTCGTCAGCAGCTGGTGTCTCCTCAGTAGCTGGTGCCTCATCAGCAGTTGGCGTCTCCTCCGTAGCCTCGGTGATGGCTGGCTCTGGCTGAACAAGGGGCTCAACGGCGGGCTGGAGAGCGGGCCCCGAAATCTTGTCCTGGGGTGTTGGCAAGAGCTGCGTGTCTGCTATCTCCGGGACAAGGTTGTCTGAGCCCGGAAGTCGGTCTTTGAAGTAAATCCCCGCACCCAACAAAGCCACAACAATAAGCCCCATCAACCACCCATAACCGGAGGAGGCGGGCTTGTCGTCCTGACGCGCGCCACCACTCTGAAGCACCCGATCGTTCGCACCTACCGAAAACTTCACCGAGGCTTGGGGCGCCTCGGTAGCGGGCGCTTTCTCAGGTTCACTGGGCAGCCTGGCGCTAAGCACAGTCGCGTCTACCGGGCTTGCCGCCTGCTGAAATTCGCCAGCCACTTGTGAGTCATTGGCGCCCGAGAGAGATTCGCCATCTGCCAGGGCTACCCAGGCAGGTGTGGCTACCTGGTTGGCTGCTTCCTCCTCGGCCAGCAGCTGCTGGCGGGTTTCCTCTGCCAAGCGGATATCCTCGGCGGCTAAAGCGTTAAGATCGGCTGCCAACTCTGCCGCCGTTTGGTAGCGCTCCTCCGGCTTTTTCGCGAGTACCCGGTTCACGATCGGCTGAAACACCGAAAGTTGGCCGGGCAGGAGCGGTATCTCTTCCGACACATGCATAATGCCCACCACCACCGCCGATTCCGCCTGATAGGGCAGGCGGCCAGTCAGCAGCAGGAACAGCACTACCCCCAGGCTGTAAATGTCGGCGCGGGTATCAACCGGCTGGCCCTTGGCCTGCTCCGGGCTCATATAGTGAGGCGTGCCTATGGCCATCCCGGTTTGGGTCATGCCCGAGGCGATATCCGTGGCCCGCGCAATACCAAAATCCATGAGTACGGCGCGGCCGTCTTCGTCGTGGAGCATGATGTTTTCGGGTTTAACGTCACGGTGCACGTAGCCTTTTTTGCCCGCGTAATCCAGGGCTTTGGCAACGTCCTTTATGGCGCCCAAGCACTGTTCGAGGCTGAGTTGCGGGTGCTTGAAAGCCAGCTCCTGGCCCTGCACATATTCCATGGAGAGAAAATAGTTACCCTCATGCACACCCACGTCGTAAACGGTAACGATATTGGGATGCACGAGACGACTGACGATACGCGCCTCACGCAAAAAGCGCTCGCCAAAGCCCTCGTCGGCAGACAGATGGGACGCCATAATTTTCAGCGCCACTTCGCGCTCAAAACTTTCCTGTATGGCGAGATAGACCCGGGCCATACCGCCCTTGCCCAGGGTTTTGAGGATGCGATAACCGGGGATTTCAACCTGCATTTGGTTTTGCTGCGCCTTCAGCCTTGAATTGGGATCAGGGCCATTGTGTGCCCTGATTATTATTGTTTTACAAGCAATATTGACGCCGCAAAACCGGCGCCCCGGCACTATAGCAGGTTTGCCCCGCGAGCCGCGACAGCGCGCCAGCCAGCGATTCTCAAGCGTCAGCAATTGGGGCCTAGAAGTGCACGCCCGATCCGCGCACTGCCACCGTCGCCTCAATTTGATGCTCGCGCCACAACACCTCAGCAAGTGCCTTCAATGCCTCGGGTTCGCCGTGAACCAGAAAAAAGCGTGGATCAGTTTCGAACGCCGCCGCCCAATCCAGCAACTGGCGCTGGCCAGCGTGGGCCGAAAAGCCGCCCAGGGTGTGAATTTGAGCGCGCACCAGCAGCTCCTGGCCAAACAGCTTCAGCTTTTTCACACCGTTGACCAGAATCCGGCCCAGAGTGCCCTGGGCCTGGTAGCCGACAAACAGCACATGGGTGTTCTTTTGCCAGAGGCGATGCTTAAAGTGGTGGCGAATGCGCCCGCCCGTGCACATACCGCTGCCCGCGATAATAATGGCGCCACTTTTGACTTTATTGATCAGCATGGACTCTTCCACGCTGGCGGTAATGGTCAGGCTGGGCAAAAACTCTTTGAGACTACGGCTGGAAAATTTCTGCATAAGCTCGCGATCCTTGGCATGCCAGTCGTGGCGCATGCGGTCGTAAACCTCGGTCACCGCGCCGCCCATGGGGCTGTCGAGAAACACCTGCCAGCCGTGCAGCTTGCCCTGGTGGTAGAGAATGCCCAACTGGAACAGCAGCTCCTGGGTGCGCCCCACCGCAAAAGCGGGAATCAACAGGTTGCCGCCATTCTCGGCCGCCACTTTCAGAATCTCTTCAAACTCGGCGATGGTGTCATCAAAGGAGCGGTGATTGCGGTCGCCGTAGGTGCCTTCCATTAGAACTATATCGGCCTTTTTCAGGCGTGTTGGGTCGGGCATCAGCGAGGTGTCGGGGTTGCCCAGATCGCCGGAAAACACCAGGGTTTTTCGCTCTCCACCCTCGCCCAGCACCAGTTCAACAATGGCCGAACCAAGGATATGGCCGGCGTCGTGAAAACGCAGCTCCACGCCCTTTTCAATAATCAGAGGCTGGCCATAGTCCTGGGGCTCCACCAGCTCCAGGGTATTTTCCACGTCCACCCGCTCGTACATGGGCAATAGTGGCTCCTTGCCCGCCCGCTCCCGACGCAGGTTGTCGTACTCAAGGTCACGCAAGTAAAGACTGACGGCGTCTTCCAGCAGGATCTTGAGCAGCCGCTCGCTGCCGGGGGTGCAGTAAATCGGCCCGCTAAAGCCGCCGCGCACCAGCCGGGGCAGCATGCCCGAGTGATCCAGGTGGGCGTGGGAGAGTACAACCGCGTGAATACTGGCGGGATCGAAGGCGAAATCCTGCTGTTCGCTTTGTTCGCCTTGGTGGATCCCGCAGTCCAAAAGGTAGCGTTTGCCGCCGGTTTCGAGCAGGTGGCAAGAGCCGGTAACTTCCTGGGCGGCGCCGTGAAAGGTGATTTTGTGGGGTTTGGTCATCGTATTTCCTTTTTTATTTCGTCTGAGCAGGGTGAATTTGGCACGGTGTTGATAGGGGTGCCGGTGTGTCACCCTCTGAAACCCTCGCGTCACGGACGACGCGAGGGAGCTACAGGGATGTATTCATGCGTTTTCAGAGGGTGACACACCGGTGCCCCTGGCACCCAAGTACCAGCGTCATGTATGCAAGCCTAGCAGCTTTGCCATGCGCAGGACCCGACCTCGGTCAAAGCCGTTTGAATTGCTGAAAAAAGGGCGAATTGCTAAGATTGCCGCCTTTTTATGGCCGCCATCCTTGGCGGCCCACCCTGCGGGCCGCCGCCGGTGCGGCGTTAAAAATTGCTCCGGGCAATTTTTTGTGGCCACCTACCACCCGCCTTCCCCGCACTCTCCAAACCAAGAGATTCCCTATGTCTGTTGATTTTCGCTCAGCTTCACTCACCCAATTGGCTTACCACAACGAGTTTGTGCAGCGCCATATTGGCCCGGATGCCCAGCAAACTGAAGCCATGCTGGCGACGCTGGGTGTTAACTCGCTGGAGGAACTGATCGCGAAAACTGTGCCGGAGAATATTCGCCTGAAGGGCGAGCTTGCGCTGGAGAGCGCAGTGACCGAGGCAGAAGCGCTGGCGCAATTAAAAGCCATCGCCAGCAAAAACCGCATTTTCAAAAGCTATATCGGCATGGGCTACCACGACACGCTGGTGCCGCACGTGGTTTTGCGCAATGTGTTGGAAAATCCGGGCTGGTATACCGCTTACACGCCTTACCAGCCGGAAATTGCCCAAGGCCGTTTGGAAGCCCTACTTAACTACCAACAAATGATTATCGACCTGACCGGCATGGAAATGGCCAACGCCTCGGTGCTGGATGAAGGCACTGCCGCCGCCGAAGCCATGGCTATGTGCAAACGTCAAAACAAAAAAAGCCGCTCAGATGTTTTCTTTGTCGATGTCGATACCCATCCGCAAACTATCGCCGTGGTAAAAACCCGCGCCGAGCATTTTGGTTTTGAAGTCGTTGTCGCCGCGGCTGACGAACTGGCAAATGGCGACTATTTTGGCGCCCTGCTGCAATACCCCGGCTCCAGCGGCCAGATTCGCGACTTAACCGCACTAATCAATACCGCCCACAACAACAACGCGCTGGTGACGGTAGCCACCGACCCCATGGCACTGATGCTATTGAAATCGCCCGGTTCCATGGGCGCAGACGTAGTCGTAGGCACCAGCCAACGTTTTGGTGTGCCTATGGGCTTTGGCGGCCCACACGCCGGTTTCTTTGCATTCCGCGATGCCTACAAGCGCTCGGCGCCCGGCCGTATTATTGGCGTATCAATCGATGCGCGCGGCAAGCAAGCGCTGCGCATGGCCATGCAAACTCGCGAGCAACATATTCGCCGCGAAAAAGCCAACTCCAATATTTGTACCTCGCAGGTATTGCTTGCGGTGATGAGCGTGTTCTACGCGATCTACCACGGGCCCGAAGGTTTAACGCGCATTGCCAACCGCATTCACCGCTTGACCGCCGTGGCCGCAGCCGCGCTGCAAAGCAAAGGTTTCAGCCTCGCTAACACCCAGTTTTTTGACACCCTCACTGTACAAGTGGGTGACAGTCAAAAAGCCATTTACGAAGCCGCGCTTAACGCCGAAATCAATTTGCGTTTGGTTGGTAAAGGCGCGCTCGGTATTAGCCTAAACGAAACCACAAGCTTGGCGGATCTTGAACAACTGTTAAAAGTATTCGGCGTCAGCGGTTTGGATCTACCCGCGCTCGATCGCCAAATCATCGACGGCAAAAATCTCACCGCCAACAAGGCGATTCCCGCTGACTTGCTGCGCACCGACGCCGTGCTCAGCCATCCGGTGTTTAACAGCTTTCACAGCGAAACCGAAATGCTGCGCTATTTAAAGCGTTTGGAATCCAAGGATATCGCACTCAACCAAGCGATGATTCCGCTCGGCTCTTGCACCATGAAACTCAACGCCACGGCCGAAATGATTCCAGTCACCTGGCCCGAGTTCGGCAAAATACACCCGTTCGCACCCATTGACCAAGCGCAGGGTTATCGCCAACTGTTTGAAGAACTGCAAACCATGCTGCAAATCTGCACCGGTTACGACGCGGTCAGCTTGCAGCCCAATGCCGGCTCGCAAGGCGAATACGCTGGCCTCGTCGCGATCAAAAAATATTTTGAAAGCAAAGGCGAAACCCAGCGCGATATTTGTTTGATTCCCGCCTCGGCCCACGGCACCAACCCTGCCTCGGCGCAAATGGTCAGCTTTAAAGTGGTCGTTGTTGCCTGTGACAACAAAGGTAACGTGGACTTAACTGATCTAGCACAAAAAATTGAAACCTACGGCGAGCAAATTGCCTGCATTATGGTCACCTACCCTTCCACTCACGGTGTGTTTGAAGAAGGCATCACCCAAGTGTGCGACATGATCCACGCCGTCGGCGGCCAAGTGTATATCGACGGCGCCAATATGAACGCACTGGTGGGCGTAGCCGCACCGGGTAAATTTGGTGGTGATGTATCGCACTTGAATTTACACAAAACCTTTTGCATTCCCCACGGCGGCGGCGGCCCAGGCATGGGCCCGATTGGTGTCGGCAAACACCTCGCGCCCTTCCTTGCCGCCCACCCGGTGCAACCTGTACCCGGCACTGATCTGAGCAACGGCACCATTTCTGCCGCGCCCTGGGGCAGCGCCAGCATCCTGCCGATCAGTTGGATGTACATCAAAATGATGGGCAACGTCGGCATGCGCCAAGCAACGGAATTCGCGATTCTCAACGCAAACTACGTTGCCAAAAAACTGGGCGACCACTACCCGATTTTGTACAAAGGCACTCAGGGTTTTGTTGCGCACGAATGTCTATTGGATTTACGCCCACTCAAAGAAGCGAGTGGCATCAGCGAAGAAGATATTGCCAAACGCTTAATGGATTTTGGTTTCCATGCGCCTACCATGTCCTTCCCGGTAGCGGGCACCTTGATGATCGAGCCGACTGAATCTGAATCCAAAGCCGAGCTGGATAAATTTATCGAGGCCATGCTCAGCATTCGCAAGGAAATCGCCCAGGTGGCCAGCGGCGAAATCAGCGCCGAAGCCAGCCCGCTGCACAACGCACCCCACACGCAAGACGATGTGTTAGATGAAAATTGGAACCGTGTTTATTCGCGCGAAGTGGCAGGCCGCCCGGCGCCCTGGCTGAAAAACCACAAGGTGTGGCCTAGCGTAAACCGCATCGACAACGTCTACGGCGATCGCAATCTGGTGTGCTCTTGCCCGAGTATTGAAAACTACCAAGACTAACCCATGAACGGCTACCGCATCAGCACCAACCCGGACGAGATGGATCTCGCCGTAATCCACGGCTTTCTTGCAAACAGCTATTGGGCCAAAGGCATGCCGCTCGCTGTGCTGAAAAAAGCCATGGCACACTCACTCTGCTTTGGCATTTTTTCGGCAGATAACCAACAGCTGGGCTTTGCACGGGTAATCACCGACAGAGCCACCTTTGCTTACTTATCTGATGTGTTTATTGTGGAAAGCGAACGCGGTAAGGGGCTGAGCAAATGGTTGATGAGCACTATTGTTGCCCACCCGGACCTGCAAGGCTTGCGGCGTTTTGTGTTGGTGACGGTGGATGCTCATGGGCTTTACGAGCAGTTTGGGTTTACGCCGATAGCGCATGGGGAGCGGTTTATGGAGGTTTGGAATCCGGAAGTTTATAAGAACTAGTAAAAGCCAACGCCACAACAGCAGGTACCTTTTACCACGACAGTTGGCTATTTTTTCTGGGGTCGACTACATATTCTAACTTACCTCCATTAGCCAGAAAATCATTGGAAGCTAACCCGACCAAAGCTCCCATTCCGCAGCGATAAATTCCCTGTACAGAAATGCAAAGTAAGTAACAAAGTTGGGTAGACACACACCCAAAAACTCTTCCGGATCGCCCAAGTCTTTTAAAGATAAATTCCTTTCATGATATAGGTAATGGAAAAATTGATTCCTAAAACCGACAATTAGCCTGTCAGTAAACTGATATCTGATTTCAACATAATCTATACCGGAGCTTACAACTTGATCAGCCGAAAGAAGCCCCTTAACGATCGAGCATATTTTTTCGGGATCCGCGAGCCCAGCAAATGAGTACCGTGCGACACTGTTTGCAATAGTCGGATCTAAGGTTTTAGTTGAAAAATTCTTCAGAACAGAAAGATCTGATTTGGCACCATTATCAATAATTTGTTTGTATTGAGAAAAAGTAAGATCATTAACCCCTTTTGCAACTATTGAAACCAAAGGCAGATATAGCGCCGCATGCGACCCTGTAAATAATTCTGTGTAAACGCCCAGCATCTTACAGGTGACCTTCAA
>CBFGWO010000103.1:0-12812 GCA_965652595.1 uncultured Cellvibrio sp.
AAGACCTGGACGATGTGCAAAACGTCTACACCAACGCCGATATCTCCGAAGACATTATGGCGCAAATGGAATAATCCTCCCGTCAGAGGGTGATGGCGGAGGTTTGGCGTAGAACTGGCGTGTACAAACAACTCCCGGCCGGCAAAGCTGAAGCCTCTATCATTCATTGAGGCTGGATTTATGGATATGCAAATCGACAAACAATGTCTTCGTCAGCTGCGTGAAAGTCGTGCCTGGACCCAAAGCCAATTGGCAGAGGTGTCCGACCTGGGATTGCGAACCGTGCAGCGCATTGAGAACACGGGCGCGGCTTCCAAAGAGTCGGTGATGGCACTGGCGTCGGCGCTGGAAGTCTCTCTTGACCAGCTGTGTATAGAAACCCCGTTAGAGGATCATCAGCCCCGTGTTTCTGCCGGGTTGTTGGGCAGCGGGCTGGGGTTTTTGTTAGCAGCGCTGCTCAGTCTGGGGTGGTGGTCCTCAGCGGCCGCAGAACAGGTGATGATGAAGTTGTCCATCACCACGAGCTTGGGTGATCAATCGGACATGCAGTTGCTCAACACGCTGGGGCAGCAAAGTGAAGTGCAGCTTGACAGCCAATTGCGGCTGTTGCTGACCACCAGCAGGCAGGAGGAGCATTTGCTCTTGTCGATTCAGGTTTACGACTATGTTGACGATGATTATCGTCTGATTGCCTCGCCTGCGGTTTTGGTTGCTGACCAGCAACCCACTGCAATTCATCTGGATACGCTGAGCAGTGGTCGTGTGGAGATGCAATTCGAGCTGGATTTCTGATACTTGCACGCCATGGGGCGGCATGTAACACTGTCGCCACCATTACTGTATAAAGATACAACCATGGCGCTTATTCTCGGGATAGATCCCGGCTCCCGCAAAACCGGTTTTGGCATTATCAATGTGCTCGGCGCCCGTGCTGAATATGTCACCAGTGGTGTCATTCGCATGACCGACAGCGATGAATTGCCGCTGCGACTCAAAACCATCTTTGACTCCCTCTCTGAAATCATCAATCGCTACTCTCCGCAGCAAATGGCTATAGAGCAGGTGTTTATGGCGCGCAATGCGGCCTCAGCACTTAAGTTGGGTCAGGCGCGGGGCGCCGCCATAGTGGCCGCGGCGGCGCTGGAGTTGGAGGTGTTCGAATATGAGGCGCGCAAGGTCAAGCAATCGGTAGTCGGCAATGGCGCTGCGGACAAAATTCAGGTGCAACATATGGTGAAAACCCTGCTGCGCCTGCCGGCTTGTCCCCAGGAGGATGCCGCCGACGCGCTGGCAGTGGCCTTGTGTCACGCCAATACCCATCAACACCTGGTGCGCCTGGCAGGTGCCGGTTTCCGCCGGGGGCGACTGGTATAACTGCTTGCCACAAGGCTTTTTCACTCACAGGCATTTTTTATGATTGGACGTTTGCGTGGCATTCTTCTGGAAAAGCAGCCTCCTTATTTGTTGCTCGAAGCGGCAGGTGTGGGCTACGAAGTTCAGGCGCCCATGACTACTTTTTACGCGCTGCCCGCTATCGGCAGTGAGGTGATCCTCTACACCCATTTGTCGATCACCGAAAACCTGCACCAGCTGTTCGGCTTTATCGAAGCGCGGGATCGCGCCCTGTTTCGCACTCTGATCAAGGTGAATGGCGTCGGCCCCAAGATGGCCATTGCCATTCTGTCGGGCATGGAGTCCGATGCAATTGCGCGCTGCGTACGTGAGCACAATGTGACGGCCCTGACCAAGGTCCCCGGCATTGGAAAGAAAACCGCCGAGCGTTTGGTGATTGAGTTACAGGATCGTCTGGCGAATTGGGATTCTCCCCAGGGTGCCATGGTGGATGTCACCGATCTGCCGCTATCTGCTCCCGCCGCGCGCGACGCGCTGGTTGAGGCCGAAACTGCGCTGATTGCCCTGGGCTATAAGCCCACTGAAGCGAGCAAGATGGTGGCGCTGGCCAATCGCCAGGAGCCTGACGCTGCCGCTGAAACGCTTATTCGCCTGGCGCTACGCAGTATCGCCAGCGCTTAATAGGCCGCTAAACAATCGCTTAACCGGCAAGGTAAATCGCCATGATAGAAACAGACCGTTTGATTGCTCCGGCGGCCAAGGAGCGCGAGGATCATCTCGATCGCACTGTGCGCCCGAAAAGCCTCGGCGATTATGTGGGCCAGCCGGTGGTGCGTGAGCAAATGGAAATCTTTATTGGCGCCGCCAAAAAGCGCCGCGAGGCGCTGGACCACACTCTGGTATTTGGCCCGCCCGGTTTGGGTAAAACCACTTTGGCCAATATCATCGCCAATGAAATGGGCGTGTCCCTCAAAAGCACCTCGGGGCCGGTGCTGGAAAAAGCGGGCGACCTGGCCGCCATCATGACCAATCTGGAGCCAGGCGACGTACTCTTTATTGATGAGATTCATCGCCTGAGCCCGGTCGTCGAAGAAATTCTCTACCCGGCGATGGAAGATTTTCAGTTGGACATCATGATCGGCGAAGGCCCGGCGGCGCGCTCGATCAAACTGGATTTGCCGCCCTTTACTCTGGTGGGCGCCACTACACGCGCGGGTTTGCTCACCTCGCCCCTGCGTGATCGCTTCGGCATAGTGCAGCGTCTGGAGTTCTACAACATCGCCGACCTCACCCACATAGTGGCGCGCTCCGCGTCGCTGCTTGGTGTGAATATGGAAGCGCGCGGCGCAGAAGAAGTGGCCAAGCGCTCGCGCGGCACCCCGCGTATTGCCAACCGTCTGCTGCGCCGGGTGCGCGATTATGCCGAGATGAAAGGCGATGGTGTGGTAACCGCCGTTATGGCCGACAGTGCGCTCAATATGCTCAATGTGGATGAGCGCGGCTTTGATCATATGGATCGCCGCTTGCTGATGGCGATGATGCACAATTTCGACGGCGGCCCTGTGGGTGTCGAAAGCCTGGCGGCTGCCATCAGTGAGGATCGCGGTACCATCGAAGATGTGATTGAACCCTATTTGATCCAGCAGGGCTTTATGGCGCGCACGCCGCGCGGGCGAGTGCTCACCCAAAACGCCTACACTCATTTCGGCATCGCCATGCCCAAGCGTTTGCAGGAAAACCATGACTGATTCCGCTGTACAAAAAACCACCGATGCCTTCAGTTTCCCCGTGCGCGTCTACATCGAAGACACGGATGCGGGTGGCATTGTCTATTACGTGAATTATTTAAAGTTTATGGAGCGTAGTCGTACAGAATTCCTGCGCGGCCTCGGGTATGATAAGCCCGCAATTTTGGATGGGGGGCGCTTGATAGTGGTGCATGCTGCGCAAGTTGATTACCGCCGCCCTGCGCGACTCGATGACTTGCTCGACGTCACTACAGGTGTAGCCAAATTGGCGCGTACCTATGTGGAACTCAAACAGCAGGTGTGGTGCGGGAACCAATTGTTGTGTGAGGGTCTAATTCGCATTGTTTGTGTCGCTCAGGACACCATGAAGCCCTGTGCCCTGCCCACAGATCTCTACCTTCAACTTGATCAAACTATTCACCGGGATTGAGAGCCGATAATGTCAAATCCGCAGCCTGAAAATACCCTGTCCGTTTGGACCATGCTTGTCGAAGCCAGTTTTGTAGTGCAAATGGTGGCCGTGATTCTGGTTCTTGCCTCTGTGGTTTCCTGGGTCATGATCTTTCAGCGCGGTCTTTATTACCGCAAAGCCAAGGAAGCCTTTCACGCTTTTGAAAAACAGTTTTGGTCGGGTATAGATCTCAACCAATTGTTCCGTCAGGGCAATGGTCGGAATGATGGTGAGGGTATCGAAAATATTTTTCGCGCAGGTTTTAAGGAATTTACCCGGCTACGCCAACAGTCAGGCGCTGACCCGGATGCAGTTATGGAGGGCTGTCAGCGCGCCATGCGCGTAGCCTTGGCAAGGGAGGAGGAAAAACTCGATACGGCGCTGCCGTTTCTCGCCAGCGTCGGCTCCGTAAGCCCCTATATCGGTCTCTTCGGCACAGTGTGGGGCATCATGAATTCTTTTCGCAGTCTCGCCAATGTGCAGCAAACCACACTGGCGACTGTAGCTCCGGGCATTTCAGAGGCCCTGGTGGTGACGGCCATAGGTCTGTTTGCAGCTATCCCTGCCGTACTCGCCTACAACCGTTATTCGGCCCGTTCCGAAAGTCTGCTGAGCAATTACCAAACCTTTGCTGAGGAATTCTCAGCTATTTTGCACCGTCAGGTGCACAGTAAATCTGCCTAGGTGAGCCACATGTCTGCATTTGGTCCCAAGATCAAAAAGAAGCCCATGGCGGAAATCAACGTCGTGCCCTACATCGATGTGATGCTGGTACTTTTGATCGTGTTTATGGTGGCGGCACCCATGTTGACCCAAGGGGTCAAGGTAGAGCTGCCCCAGGCAAACTCCGAGCCGATTGATAGCGAGGAAGATGAGCCGATTATTGTGTCCATTAAAAAAGATGGCAGCTACTACATCACCCTGGGCGGCGATCCTGAGCAGGCGCGTCCGCTTACCGAGATTAAAGACATGGTGAGCAAGGTGCTGCGCCAGAGCCCCAAAACCATGGTGTTGGTGCAGGGGGATCACAGTGTGGGTTATGGCACAGTGGTCACGTTAATGAGTGAACTCCAGAGCGCCGGTGCGCCTTCAGTGGGCTTGGTTACCGAGCCTCCGCGTTAGCTAAGTCATGATTATTGATCGGAGTTTTACCTTACCTATTCTTGGCAGCCTGGCCGTCCATGTGCTGGCGATTGCGCTCTTGGTGGGTAAGTGGGGGCCTGGTGCGCCACCTGAAACCGTGTATCAACCTCATATCGTTAATGCCACTTTGGTGGAATTAAAACCCAAGGCAATAGCTGCACCCCAACAACCCAAACCCCAGGTGCTGGATACGCGTCGCCAGCAGGAGCAAGAGCGCCGCCAGCAACAGGAGCGCCAGCGACAAGAGGCGCAGAAGCGCGAGCAGGAGCGCAAAGCTCAGGAAGCTAAGGCCAAGGCAGAGCAAGAGCGTCAGGCCAAAGTCAAAGCGGAGCAGGCGCGCCAAAAAGCGGCAGAAGAAGAGCGCAAGCGCAAAGCCGAGGAGGAACGCAAGCGTCAGGAGGAGCAACGCGAAGCCCAGGCAAGATTGGATGCGGCGCTACAGCGCGAAGAGCAGTTTCTCAGCGATCGCAGCGACTCAGAAAGCGCCAAGAGTTACGAATCGCTGATTCAGGAGCGGATTATCGAAAACTGGAACCGACCGCCCTCGGCGCGCAACGGCATGAAAACCTTGCTCGAAATTCAAATGGTTCCCACGGGTCAGGTTATCAATGTGAGAATTCTGCAGGGAAGCGGCGACCTGGCGTTTGATCGTGCGGCGGAGCAGGCGGTTAAGCGCGTTGACCGGTTCAGCGAAATTCAAGGTATGCCCAGCGATATTTTTGAACGTCATTTCCGCGTTTTCAGGCTTTTATTTCAACCGGAGGATTTACGCCAGTGAGAGCTATTTTGCTGTTAGTGTTGTTAGTGCTTGGCAGTGCCGCCCAGGCGCAGCTCACCATCCAGATTTCCCGCGGCGCTGACAACCCAACCCGTATTGCTGTGTCGCCGATGGGCACCCAAGGGCTGCGTCTGTCGGAGGATATTAGTCAGATCATTAGCGACAATCTGGAGTTTACCGGCCAGTTCGCTGCCATTCCTCGAAGAGATATGTTGTCCTTCCCCCAAACCGATGCGGATGTGCATTTTCGCGATTGGACGGCGATCAAGGCTGAGTATCTACTGGTGGGTACCGTCGAGCAGCGCTCGGGTATCTACTACGTGAGCTACCAGCTTTTTGATGTGGTGGGTCAGCGTAAGCCACTGCCTCGTATCACAGAGCAGGGCGCAGAGCACGAACTCCGGGATATTGCTCACCGCATTGCCAACCGTGTCTATGAAAACATCACCGGCATACCTGGCATCTTTACCACCAAAATTATTTACGTTGAAGCCAGCAAGCGCGGCAATCGCGATCACTATCGCTTGATGCTGGCGGACTTTGATGGAGCGCGGCCAGTGATGTTGCGCGAATCCTCAGAGCCCATGCTCTCACCGGTCTGGTCACCCAAAGGGGATCGCGTGGCCTATGTTTCCTTCGAAACAACTCGCCCGGCCATTTATATCCAGGAGTTGGCCACTGGTCGTCGAGAACAAATTACCAACTTCCGTGGCCTGAATGGCGCGCCAGCCTGGTCACCTGATGGTCGCCGCCTTGCGATGACCTTGTCGAAGGACGGCAATCCAGAGATCTACGTGATGGATTTGGTCACGCGGCAGCTTACTCGATTGACCAATCACTTTATGATTGATCACGAACCTTCCTGGAGCGTGGATGGCAACAGTATTTTCTTTACCTCTGATCGAGGCGGCCGCCCTCAAATCTATAAAGTAAATGTTGCAAGCTTGCAGGTTGAACGTGTAACCTTCGACGGCGAGTATAACGCTCGAGGCCGAGTCTCGCCGGACGGGAATAGCCTAGTCACTGTTCACCGCAATGGCGGAAGCTACATGATTGCTGTTCTTGATTTAAAAACCGGCAGAACCCGTCCGCTGACTGAAGCTGATTTAGATGAATCGCCAAGCATTGCGCCCAACGGCGCCATGTTGATGTACGCGACACGTTCTGGTGGCAAGGGAATATTGGGTGCTGTTTCCCTGGACGCGCGTACCCGTGTGAGCTTGCCATCAAAACTGGGTGACGTGCGTGAACCCGCATGGTCACCTTTTTTTAAGTAACACCCTAACCCTTGGTTAAAACAACTCAACAACTTGATTGGAGTTACACACACATGATTACCCAGGCACTGAAACACGGTTTGACCTTCGCCGTTGTAATGGGCGTCCTCGTTGGCTGTTCCAGCAGCGATAGCAAAGAAGATCCCAACGCAGGTTCCACCGGCACTTACACCAGCACCGAAACCACTAACACTGCTACCGAAGTGCAATTGGAAACTGTTGTTTACTTCGATTTCGACCAATCTACCCTTAAGCCTGAGTCGCGCGCTTTGCTGTTGGCGCACGCTGATCGCTTGAAAGGCACCAACACTCTCGTACGCCTGGAAGGCCACGCTGACGAGCGCGGTTCTCGCGAATACAACATGGCTCTGGGTGAGCGTCGTGCCAACGCCGTACGCGACTTCCTGGTTGTTCAGGGCGTAAGCGCGGCTAACCTGGAAACCATCAGCTACGGTGAAGAGCAGCCGGTTGCCACCAGCTCCAATGAGGCTTCCTGGTCTCTGAACCGTCGCGTAGAAATCAAATACTAAGAGTTCAACTCCATGGTTAAGTACCTGCTGACGGTGGTGTTGTTTGCTGCCGTTTCCTCTTCGCAGGCGCAGGTTCGGGTTGTTGAATCCTCCCCCCAGAGCACTCGCTCTGGGGTGGGGGTCAGCCCGGCGCAGTCCGCCAGCATCCAAACGGATGTGCTTTCTGAAATTCAAGCGCTCAAGTACGAAATTGCTACCCTGCGTGGCATGGTCGAAGAGCAAGCTCATGAGATATCTCGTCTCAAGCAACAGCAAACCGAGAATTACCTGGATCTTGATCGCCGACTGAGCGGTGGTAACGCCAGCTCAACGTCAGGATTCGTTCCTGTTACTCCTGCAAACTCAGGGGCAGCGGCCACGCCTGTGACGCCACCATCAACACCCGCAGCAGCCAGCGGTGGGGATGCGGAAGTCTATGCGGCGGCCTACGACCTTTTGCGCGAGCGGCAGTATGACGCTGCTATCGAAGCCTTTAAAAATTACCTTACGCGCTTCCCCAAAGGGGCTTACGCGGGTAACAGCTATTACTGGTTAGGTGAGATTTACTTGTTGAAAGAAGATCTTGCTCAAGCCAGAGACCATTTTGAGAAGCTTCTGGTGGAGTTTCCTTATGATCGCAAGGTGCCGGATACCAAGTACAAGCTGGGTCGCGTTTATCACCAGCTGGGGGACAATGCCAGTGCTCGCCGGTTGCTGGACGAAGCAGCGGCAGATACCGGTGATGCGGCCCGTTTGGCGCGCCAATACTTGCAAGATAATTTTTAGGTTTTTGATTTAATTTAGTTATTTGACGTAAAAAAGAGGGGCCAGCAATGCTGGCCCCTCTTTTTTGCCTCTGAAGCCGACCATCCTTGATCTGCTCTTCATCAGAGGGCCCGGACAATCCTTTGAGCCGGGACATCCTTGAAAATAGGGCGCTTCCGTTGACCTTCCTGGCCAGCGCACGTCAGTGTCTACTTCCTTGTTAAGCAATATTGTCTCCAAATCGTCCCTGCTGGCCTAGTCGCTAAAGTCCGCAATTTGTGTAGGAAATTGACTACACAAGGCCGCAGAGATTGACGCTATTGCGGCACCGAAAACCTCTTTTTAGCTACTTGTGGATTTTGTAGCAGGGCTTATAGGTTCTTCCCGGGAGCTTCATCCGGTGCTGGGCCGCGAAGGATTCGAGCAGTTCGTCCACCGGGTGCATGATGCTGGTGTCGCCGTGAATCTCAAAGTGCCCGCGCTCTTCGATGGCACGAATACCTTCTTCTTTAACGTTACCCGCGACTATGCCGGAGAAAACCCGCCGCAGGTTTGCCGCCAGCAGGTGAGTATCCTGGTTTTTATGAAGTTCGAGGTTGCGCATGTTCTCGTGACTTGGAATAAACGGCAGTTGAAAGTCCTTGGTTATGCGTAAGCGCCAATTGAAGTAGTAGGCGTCGTCGGTGGATTTGCGCAGTTCCCGTACTTTTTTGACGCCTTCCAGCATTTCCTGGGCTACTTTGGCTGGGTCGTCGATGATGATTTTGTAGAGACTTTGCGCTTCCGCGCCCAGAGTATCGCCAATAAATGCATGAACGCGATCGAAGTATTCAGCGGCGTTTGCCGGGCCGGTGAAAATCAATGGGAAAGACTGATTGCGATTGTCCGGATGCAAGAGTATGCCGAGAATGTAGAGAATTTCTTCGGTGGTACCTGCACCGCCGGGAAACACCACTATGCCATGACCGAGGCGTACGAAGGCTTCAAGACGTTTTTCGATGTCGGGCATGATAGTCAGCTGGTTGACAATCGGGTTGGGCGCTTCGGCAGCAATAATGCCCGGCTCGGTAATCCCGATATAGCGACCTCCTTGGATGCGCTGTTTGGCGTGACCGATAGTGGCGCCCTTCATTGGGCCTTTCATGGCCCCAGGACCGCAGCCGGTACAAATATCCAGGCCGCGCAAACCCATCTGGTAACCGACTTCTTTAGTGTAGTCGTACTCGCCGCGGCTAATGGAGTGGCCTCCCCAGCAGACCACCAGATTGGGGTCGAGCCCCGGCACAAAAAGCCCGGCATTGCGCAGCATCAGGAAAACCGCGTCGGTAATGCCCTCAGAAGTTTCAAATGAAAATTTGGTGTTGCCGCGAATTTCTTCACTGGCGTAGATCACATCGCGCAACACGGTAAACAGGTGTTCGCTGATGCCCTTGATCATTTTGCCATCAACGAAGGCGCTGGCCGGGGCACCTTTCACTGCCAGCTTGATGCCGCGCTCCTGTTGCAAAATACTGATGGAGAAATCCGGATAGCGCTCCAGCAATTCCTTGCCGTCGTCGAGATAGTTACCGCAGTTGAGCACCGCCAGCGAGCAGCTGCGAAACAGGTTGTAGAGGCCGCTCTGGCTGGCGTCCAACAGCTTGGCAACTTCGATTTTGGAGAGAACATTGAGCGGGCCCTGGGGCGAGATAATGCCGTCGAGTGTTTGGTAATTACCCACTTCCTGATGGGTGGAAATGTAGGGATTGGTCAAGCTGGTATCCATAGTCATTGCGGTTCCGATAGCGAGTGAAACTGGGTTGTGATTTGCCGGAGCAGAGCCTTGGCATCTGTTAAGATGCGCCAGGTCGCATGGTTCCACAAATAAAAATTGAAAGCCATCGATTGGCTTTCCACTGCCAGAGAAAATTATGTCCTGTTTGCCCTGTGTTGAAATTGAACCCAAAGTACCCGCCAGGGCGGCCATTATCTGGCTGCATGGTCTGGGTGCTGATGGCCAGGATTTTGCGTCCCTTATGCCTGAGTTAAGGCTACCGGAAGACTTGGGGTTGAGAGGTATTTTTCCTCATGCGCCTGCTATGCCGGTCACCATTAACGGTGGCTATGTGATGCCCGCTTGGTACGACATCCTGGAAATGAGCATTGATCGGCGGGTGGATAGCACTCAGCTGCGTGCCTCCGCGCAAGAAGTGAACAAATTGATCGCGCGCGAAATGGCGCGCGGTATTCCACCGCAGCGCATTGTGTTGGCGGGTTTTTCCCAGGGTGGGGCTGTGGTCTATGAAGCGGCGCTTGGCCGATCAGAACCCCTTGGCGGCCTGTTGGTGCTTTCCAGTTATTTAGCGACCTGGGAGAGCCTTGATCCGCAGGCCGATCGACAGCTGCCAATCCTGGTTCAGCACGGCACGCGCGACCCGGTGGTACCTGAGTTGCTGGGCCAGCGCGCCTGTGAGCAGCTGCGCACCTGGGGCTATACGCCCGAGTACCGAACTTATCCCATGGAGCACACGCTCTGCCTGCCACAAATACAAGCCATCAGAGCCTGGTTGCTGGCGCGTCTGACTTAAGCGCTTGGTGTTTGCCCGGCTACAAGCCCAGCGCACTTACTTCAGACGCTGCCAGGAGGAAGGCGCCCACGCCGTAGAGTTGGGTGTCGTCCGCCTTGACTTGGTCGGGCCCATAGCCCACCTGCTGCACCCACCCCAGTTTTCCTTCCGCGTTCACAGCGCTGACCAGCGCGTGCCAGCCGCGCTCAACCGCCGGTTGGTATTCGCTTGGAGTTGGCAGCCCACGATTGATGCCCCAGGCAAGGCCGAAGGTGATAAAGCCGGTGCCGCTGGTTTCCGGCAGTGGGTAGTGAGCGCCTTCGAGCAAAGACACGGGCCAAAAACCCTGGTCGCCTTGAAGCTTGGCCAGGCTGGCGGACATGCGTAAATAAAGCTGGGTGTAGAAGTCGCGACGGGGGTCGTTGGCGGGCAGTTGTTCCAGCAGCAAGGGCAAGCCAGCGTAAACCCAACCATTGCCTCGACTCCAAAAGATCTTTTCACCCTGGGGGCTGCGGCGATCCAGAAAGCGACCGTCGCGGTAAAAGAGGTTTTCTTCCTGATCGAAAAGGTAATCCATCGCCGTCTGATATTCGCGATGAAGGTAATCCAGATAGGCGGGATCATTGGTAAATTTGCCGACCGCCGCCCACACGGGTGGCGCCATAAACAGGGCGTCACACCAACACCAGCGCCGCTGACAAGTCGCCTCGGCGAGGCCAGAGTTGTCAGGAATATATTCCAGGCTGTTGTCGGCGGGATTGGCAAGGATTTGCTCGAAAGCTTTGCGAGTTGCGGCTAGGTATTTGGGATTGCTGGAGCGCAGTGCCTGCTGTGCGTAAACAAAACCGATAACTTGCTCATCGGCATGCCAGTCTTTGTCGCTTAAGCGCCATTGCCGCGCTTGCAGCAATTGATAGAGGGCATCTCTATGGTGTTGTCTTCCCTGCGAATGGGCCCAGCGATCCAGGCCGACAAAAAAGGCCGCCTGCACCCAGCCGCGCTCGTCTTCCGTGTGATCCCGAAAGGTGCGCACGTAACCAAAGTCATCCATATGCGCCAACTGCCAATCGGCAACCCGCTCGGCGATGTGCGCTTTGGGTAAGTCGGGCATTGTGTTTTTGGGTGTACAGGCCTGCATGAACAAAATGCCTAGTGCGAGTACCAGACATTTTATTGTGAAAGGTTGGAGGGGTTTTGAGAGGAGCATAGCGACGGCCTCGTTTTTTATTTTGGTCCAGGGGCTTGAACCTTATAGCCCATGTACCCAAGTCGAGCGCCCGTCTTTACGCAATTTTTCGCAAAAAAATAGCCCACCAGCCTTAGCTGGCGGGCTTTGGCACTTGAAAAAATCAGGGCGTAGGTGAATTCGGTGGATTGGTGCCGGTATCCGCCTCGGCACCGGCAACCGGTGCGGCAGCCTGGGCAGGTTCGCCTTTGCTCATGGCATAGGACTTGGCCTTGTCGGTCAGCTCGCGAAATTTACCTGACGCCTTGGCCAGTTTCGCATCCCATTCGGGATTGGGGGTTTGCCCCTCAATCACCTTAAAAAATACCTGGGTCATGGCTGTTACTGCCAGGGGTTCCAGCAGTGCCGCTTTAAAACTCCAGGCGAGCAACAGGGCGCCGAGGAAAGTCCAGGCGCCCACCGAGCCCGGAAAGAGACTCATGATGGCACCTACGGGCGCGAGGATAACCAGAAAAATCAGGAAGGTGAGGCCATACATGAACAGCAACAAAAACACCGCGTTTTTGAGCATGGATTTGTAGTTTTGCGCGTAGAGCACCAGCGCCTCGCGGCTGGTTTGCCAGGGATTGGTGCTGCGAATACGAATGTTGTAGGCCAGAATAATCTCATCCACATAGGTCAGCGATGCCTTGAGGATGGCATTGGCTATGGCGACCAGTTTATCCAGGCCAGGGATGGGGATAAAGCGGGCGATGGTTAGCAGCAGGCCATTGAGTACGCGCAAAATCCCTTTGATCAGTTGGTCGATACCGAATAGAACGGACGCTTCAGCAAATCGCTCCCTGACCACTTCCTGACCGTATTTCACCTGACCCTTACCCTGAGGTAGCTCGCGCTCGTCCAGCGCTTCTACCAGCACAGCGATATGGGCAGCTTTGACCAGATAGAGGATGTATTCCCTGGCCCAGTAGAGAACGCCACTTATGGCGCCAAAGCCGACAAAAGCGCCCCAGAGGGTACCTCCGCCGGGGTTTTCGCCGAAGGAGGTGACGCCAT
>CBFGWO010000104.1:0-12475 GCA_965652595.1 uncultured Cellvibrio sp.
TGGATGACGAAACGCTTGGCGAAGAAACGCTTGATGAAGAGACGCTTGATGAAGAGACGCTTGATGACGAAACACTTGGCGAAGAGACACTTGATGAAGAAGCGCGCACCGAAGACACAGATGACCGCGAAGAAGACGATGAAGACTTGGGCGGCTGCTTGACCGGTTGGCTCGGCTGAACCGGCACCGACGACTGGGAAGACACGGATGACTGGGACGCTATTGAAGACTGCGAGGAAACCGAAGCCACCGAAGATTGCGAAGACACAGAAGATTGTGAAGACACAGAAGGCACAGACGAAACCGAGGATGCCGATGAGGACACCACCGGCGGCTGAGTCTGGGGCTCCTGGTTAGCCGCTGAGGAACTGGCGCCACCCACCACCAGCGAACTTTGGCTGTGCGCCTGGGTTGTCTTGGGCGCGGCGCCCGCCGAGGTGCCACCCGCCCCGCCGCAGGCGGCGGTGAGCAAAGGTGCAATAAACACCATCACCCGCGCCGTTTTGCGCAGCCGCCGCTGCCAACTCAAGCCGGATTTGAGCTGCCGGGCACTGATAAAGCCCAGCTCGATCAATATTTCACCCAGCTCCTGGCTTCGCCCCATGTGTTCGCTGGGGCGCAAGCGGCGCAGCTGCTGCAACTCAATCGCCTGGAACAATTCGCTGCGTTTGAGCACCCCCTGCTCAACCAGCAGATCACCCAGGCGCGTTGAACGATGTACCTCACTCATAGCCAACTCCATGTTCCCAGATATCCAGGTCATCGCCTGTTCAAAAAATCATCGCGGCCACGTCAAAAATGGCGCAAACACAGTGTAGCTCTGGCACCGAAAAAAGCCTTCTGCTTTACAGCGTCTTTTCAGATAAATGTGCGCTAAGAAGGCTTAGCCCTTATGCAGCTTGCCGGAACTGCGTAAAGTTTCTCAAACTTCCAGGCACTGGCGCCGGAGTCTTCTATACTCTCGCAATAAGTACTCGCACCGGCCACCCTGCTCCCCTGCTCCCCTGCTGATGAGATAACCAAAATGGAATTTCTGCGAAAAAAACCCAAACCCAACCCGCACACCACGGCCGCCCATTTGCGCAGAGCCGTGACCCGCTGGAAGGTCGCCATCATCGACGATGAACAGCAGGTACATGCTGTCACCAAGCTGGTGCTGGGCAACACCCAGGTTGACGAGATACCCCTGGAGTTTCTCAGCGCCTATAGCGCCGCCGAAGGTCTAAAGCTGTTCAAGGATCACCCGGATATTGCCCTGGCCTTTATCGACGTGATCATGGAAACCGACGAGGCCGGGCTGGAGCTGGTCAACAAGGTTCGCAACCAGCTGCACAATCACTCCACCCGCATTGTGTTGCGCACCGGCCATCCGGGCAGCTCGCCGGAAGAAACCGTCATCCGCGCCTATGACATCAACGACTACAAAAGCAAAACCGAGCTGACCGATACCAAGCTCAAAACCTGTGCCTATTCCTGCATCCGCTCCTATCGCGACATAGTCACCATCGAAAACAGCCAGCGCGGTATGCGCAAGGTTATCGATGCGTCAGATTCGGTGTTGATGAGCCGTACCCTGCACCAGTTTGGCAACGCCATTTTGGAGCACACCATCCAGCTGCTGGGCATAGACACCACCGAAATGTATCTGGTGAGCCGCCACCGGGACCTCTACGGCGATACCGAATTAATGCTCCTGGCGGCGACCGGTTCAGCGGTCAAGCTGGAACGCGAGTGGAACCCCTCCATACTGCCTGCGGATGTCAAAAAGCGCATTTTGCAAACGCTGGATGACAAAACATCGCGCAGCGAGGAAGGCATTTTTATCGGCTACTACAACACCGACCCGCGCACCGAAAGTGTGCTTTATACCCATTTTCGTTTGCCTCACTCATCCTTGCAGGAAGATATCCTCAAACTTTTCGCGGCCAATATTACGCTGATATTTCAAAACCTCTCGGCCAGGGAAAGCGTGCAGGAAACCCAAAAGGAACTGCTGCTGATTATTGGCGACGCCATTGAGCAGCGCTCCAAGGAAACCGGCTGCCATGTGCGCCGGGTGTCTTTGATGAGCGAACTGCTGGCCCTCAAGATCGGCCAATCCGCCGAATACGCCGAAACCCTCAGGTATGCATCGCCACTCCACGACCTGGGCAAAATCGGCATTCCCGAATCCATTTTGCACAAGCCTGGAAAACTGGATGCGGATGAGTGGGAGATCATGAAAACCCACGCTCGCATCGGCTACGATCTACTGAAAAATTCCAACCGTATTATTGCCAAGATGGGCGCCCGTATTGCCCATGGCCATCACGAACACTGGGATGGCAACGGCTATCCCCAGGGTCTGGCCGGCGAGGCAATTCCCCTCGAAGCGCGTATAGTGGCGATTATCGATGTGATTGATGCCCTGGGCTCGGAGCGGTCGTATAAACAACCCTGGGCAGAAGAGGATATCCGCGCTTATGTTCGCGAGCGACGCGGCCGCCAGTTTGACCCGCGCCTGGTAGACGCCGCGCTGGAGATGTTTGATGTCTTCCGCGAGATTCGCCAACAGCTGCCCGACAAACCGGGCGAAGGCCACTAAGGACTTATTCAAGGATTCATTAAGTTCCATGAGCAACGATTTTTACAACATACTGCACAATGTCTCCCGTTCGAGCCTGATCGATACGGGTGATCTCAACGCCGCCAGTTTTTTGATTCTCAACGCCGCTGTCGACGGCCTGGGCATTGACCGCGCGGGCATCTGGTTGCTGGCGGAAGATCGCCAAAGCATTGAGTGCCAATTGCTCATCGATAGCCGTCGCACCAGTGAACAAAATCCCCGGCTCACGCGCAGTGCCTACCCGCGCTACTTTGCGGCGCTGGATCAGGAACGCGCCATAGTGGCGGGCGATGCAGTCGCCAACCCCGCCACCAGCGAATTTGCCGAAGGCTATCTCAAGCCGCTCAATATTGCCGCCATGCTCGACGCCCCCATCCGCCACCTGGGCCAGATGACCGGCATCATCTGCTGCGAGCACCGGGGCAGTACCCGCGACTGGACATCCGAAGAAGTGGCCTTTGTCAGCGCCCTCGCCGATCTCTATGGTCGGGCCATCAGCGCCGAGCAGCGCAACACCTACGAACATCAACTCAAAGGCATCAACGAGCAACTCGAATCCAAGGTCAAGGAACGCACCCAGTGGCTTGAAGATGCTTTGCGCAACCTGACCCACACCCAGGCAAAACTGATTGAGAGCGAAAAGCTCGCGTCGGTTGGGCGCATGGTGTCGGGGCTGGCTCACGAAATTAATACGCCCCTGGGTATAGCCGTTACCTCCGCCAGCTATTGCGAAACAGAGCTAAAGCAAATGGAGCGGCTCTACCATCAAAAAGAATTGGGCGAAGAAGAGTTCACGCAATTTTTATTAAAATTTACCGAAGGCCTGCACCTGGTTTCCCACAATCTCAATCGCGCCACCAACCTGGTGCAGAATTTTAAATTGAGCGGGGCTATTCAAACCTCGGCTGAGGAGGAAGAGTTTGATCTCAATGCCTGCCTTGAACTGGTGATCAAGAGTTTGCAGCCACTGCTAAAAAGCCATCAACTCAAATGCCATTTTGCCAGTGACATTCCCATTCGCATGAACAGCTATCCGGGCGCTATTGCCCAGGTGCTGACCAACCTGGTGACCAACAGTATCAATCACGGTTTTAGTCATCTGCCCAATGGTGAAATCAATCTGCACATTGCCACCCATAACGATCAGCTTCACCTGAGTTACAGCGATAACGGCAGTGGTATCGCCCCCGATATCCAGGACAAAATTTTTGAGCCTTTTTTTACCACCGCACGCAAAACCGGCGGGTCCGGTCTTGGCTTGGCCATAGTGCACAACCTGGTTACACAAAAACTCCAAGGCAGTATTGCCTTGCAGTCTCCACTGGGCGTGGGCGCCAGTTTTGTGATCACCCTACCGCTGGATGTAGCGGCGAATTGAGCTCATGCAGAGATCTCCATCCAGCCTTTTATATGCTCTTGTAGTCTTACTCATCCTGCTCGGTGGTTGTGCCAGCCTACTCAGCAGCCAATGGTCCAGTGAGCAAGCGCGCGAGTACAACCCGGCGCAATCCCAAGCCGATTACACTCAAAAAATTCAGCCACTGTTAGAGCGCCGCTGCGTGGTGTGTCATGGCTGCTATGACGCGCCCTGTCAGCTGAAACTCGACAGCTACCAAGCGCTGCTGCGCGGTGCCCACAAAGACAAAGTCTACGATGGCAAACGCCTGCTGGGCGCCAGCCTTACGCGGATGTTTGAAGATGCGCAAACTACCGGTGAATGGCGAGACAAGGGATTTTTTCCGGTGCTGAGCGAAGGCGATTTATCTCCTGAGCAAAGCCTGTTTGCGCAAATGCTACAACTCAAACAGGTTCACCCGCTTCCCAACTCGCCCTTTTTGCCTGAGAGCTTTGACTTAAATATCAATCGTGATCTCAGCTGCCCCAAGCCGGATCAATTTGCCAGCTACGCCGAAAAAACGCCCCTGTGGGGCATGCCCTACGGCTTGCCGGGACTTGATAAGCAAGAACACCAAACGCTGATGGAATGGTTGCGCCAGGGTGCGCGCCAGGGCCCGGAGGCTGCACTTTCTGCACAAGCCCAAAAGGATATTGCCACCTGGGAGGCGTTTCTCAACGGCGACAGCCTTAAACAGCAGTTGGTGAATCGCTATATTTTTGAGCACCTGTTTCTCGCCGACCTGCAATTGCCCAGTGCGCCCGACACTAGCTTTAAGCTGGTGCGCTCGCGTACTGCACCCGGCGAAGCTATTGATCGCATTGCCACACGTCGCCCTTTTGATGATCCGCAAGTTGAGCGCGTTTATTACCGGCTCTGGCGTGATCCTTCCAGTCGTCTGGCGAAAAACTTTTTGCCCTACAAGTTGGATGCCGACAGGCGCGCACGCTGGCAGGCATTGTTTTACGACACCGACTATGCCGTAACCCAGTGGCCTGGCTACGCGCCAGAGATAGCGGCCAATCCCTTCGCCAGCTTTGCGCAGTTGCCGGTGGGCTCTCGCTACCGCTTTATGCTGGATGAGGCCCAGTTCACTATCATGAGCTTTATTAAAGGGCCTGTGTGTCGCGGGCAGGTGGCGCTGAATGTTATTCAGGATCACTTCTGGGTATTTTTTGTGGCGCCGGAACTCATGTCCGGGCCGGAGGACGCACAATTCCTGGCAGACAATAGCCAGCACCTGGCGCTACCGGCGGAGCTGGGCAACAGCCTATTGCCCTTGAGTAGCTGGCTGAAATACTCATCGCTGCAAAAAGATTATCTGGCGGCCAAGGGCCGTTATGTGCAGGAAAAAGTTGAGCGCCAGGGCGCTGTGAGTCTGGATTTTATTTGGGATGGTGAAGAGCAAAACCCCAATGCTGCGCTCACGATATTTCGTCACAACGACAGCGCCAGTGTGGTCAAAGGCCTGGTGGGTGACCAACCTAAAACCGCCTGGGTGATTGGCTACCCCTTGCTGGAACGCATCCACTATTTATTGGTGGCCGGCTTTGATGTGTACGGCAATGTGTCGCACCAACTGCTCAGTCGCCTTTACATGGATTTTTTGCGCATGGAAGGCGAGATGACCTTTATCGATTTACTGCCACCTGACAGCCGTCATCAGGAACTCATGTTCTGGTATCGCGACGCCGAAAAAGATGTGTTGGAATACCTGAAGGTGTACGAGGCCAACCTCAATCTCAAAAACGCCATCCCCTACACCACAGAAAACGCCAAAAGTGAATTGTATGGACTGCTGCAAACCCGCCTCTCGCCGGTACTGGATCAGCGTCATCAATTACAGCGATTGGTGATTGACAAGCCAACGCGCGCGGCGCTGGAGCAGTTGGATCAAACCCGCGGCGCCAGCCTGCGTTGGTTGCCGCAAACGACGCTGGTTTATATTCCCGAGGTGGGGCTGTTTACGCTGCTGCACAACAGTGCCTACAGCAACCTTTCGTCGCTGTTCAAGGAAGATGCGCGCCGCCTGCCCAAAGAAGATACAGTGACTCTGGTACGGGGTATTATCGGCGCCTACCCCAATGCCATCATGCTGGTGAGCGAAGCCCAATTGCCGGATTTTGTCGCACGGATTCAATCTTTGGCGAGCGAGAGTGACTACACACAGCTGCGCAACCGCTACGGTGTTCGCCGCACCGATCCGGATTTTTGGCACTACAGCGACTTGCTGCACGACTACTACCAGGTCACTCAGCCGGAAGACGCGGGGCTACTCGATTACAACCGTTTGGAAAATCGTTGACCCTCCATCACGCAAAAGGCCATAACCCGCACCCGCCCGGAGACCCCCTGAAAAACTTACCCTAATCAGTGGTAAAGTGGCGCCCATGAACTCGCCACTGATACCCGAAAAACCCCTGAGTATTTCCCCTTCCCTGGCCGCCACCATCGGCCTGGAAGAGGCCTGCTTGCTGGCCATACTCACCGAAGCCGCCGCTTACCTGCCGGGCCGCCCCCACCAAGGCCGCAGCTGGCTGCAACTGGACCAAGCCCTTATCCAGCGATTGATGCCCTTTTGGAACGATTACGACCTTGAGCGTATCAGCCGCAACCTCAAGGACAAGGGCGTGATCCTGCTCGATTCAGCCCCCTACACCCAAAGTCGGGAGCTGCGCTTTGCCTTCGATGGGGGCGAAGTCACGCAAACACCAGCGCCCGCCAGCCCCGCCATTGCCAGTGCCAACCGCATAGCCCCCAACTGGCAGCCGGATCGGGAGCTGTTGCGGCGCATTGCTGAGCACAGTATCCCCGAAACCTTTGTGCGGGAGCAGTTACCGGAGTTCATCACCTACTGGCGCGAGCGAGGCGAGATCAGCCACGCCTGGGGGGCGCGCTTTCTCAAGCATGTACTGCACCAATGGCGCGAACGGGAAACCCGCGACGCCCGCCAGGAGCGAGAGCAGCGGGACACCAGTGAAGCGGCGTTTTTACAACCCGACTTGGCCGTGGCCATGCACAGCGACTGGCGCCCGAGTAAGGATGCTCTGGAGGTGCTGGTCAAACACGCCGGTATCAGCCGCGCCTTTGTGGAGGACGCCATCCCCGAATTTGTGCTTTATTGGCGCGAGCGGGGCGATGTGGGAAAAACCTGGAACAGCAAGTTTATCCAGCATGTCAAACGCCAGTGGCTGCGCTATAACTCGGCGCTTGAGCGAGACACGGAACCACGCCCCATCCCCGAAAACTGGCAACCCAGCAAAGATGTGTTTGATGTACTCAAGCTGGCCAATATCGACCTCAAATTTGCCCACAGCCAGGTAGCGGAGTTTTTGTTGTACTGGCGTGAAAGCAACCAGGTGTACACTTCGTGGAACACCAAATTTTTACAACACGTGAAGTACCACTGGGCGAAACAACACGCCCTGAACACTGCAAATAGCCCACAGGTTTATGCCCATGCAGGACAACAACAGCCTTCTTCAGCAAGTCACACAAGAGCTCGCAGCCTCGTCGACGACCTCACCGACCGCAGCTGGGCCAGCTGACTCGACTCAGGCTCGACCGCGCCCCCAGGCAGGCCACATCGATGCGATCAATGAGGTCTTCGCCCTGTTTCGCATCAATTACCACAACCAGTACTACAAGGCCTACGACAAGGTTGAAGTGCTCAACCAGATCAAAAAACTCTGGCTGGAAAGCCTGTGCCAGTTCGATCCACAAACCATCCTGCGCGGCGCCCGCCGGGTGATCGAGGAATCCGAATTCCTGCCCACCCTCAACCGCATGATCCGCGCCTGCCAGGGCGACCCGGAGGCCTATGGCCTGCCAGATGCTCACAGCGCCTACCTCGAAGCCTGTCGCGCACCCAGCCCCAAGGCGGCTTACGCCTGGAGCCATCCAGCGGTGTACCACGCAGGCCTGGCAAGCGACTGGTTCTTTCTGGCCAACAACGCCGAAAAAGTCACTTTTCCTGTGTTCGAGCGCCACTACCTACGCCTGTGTGAAAAGGTGATGAACGGGGTACAGCTGGCAGAGCCCAACGCCCCGGCCCTCCCCGAAACCAGTGAAACACCTTTGTCCAAGGACGAAAACCAACAGCGGCTCGCGGCTTTGCGCGCCCAACTTGACCTATAATCACTCACCACTCTCTATGCCTACTCAAGGACTGCTTATGAAAAAGTTCAGCGCCCTGCTAATCGCCTGTCTCGCCAGCCTTAGCGCCCAGGCGGAATCCCCGCTGGATTACGATGTTTCCGGCCAGCTTGTTTACACCCAGGTTAAAGCCGCTGGCGAAACCTTTTCCCCGCGCCTGTTTCAAGTCAAAGCCGGTGTCAGCCTCAACGAAAGCCTCTTCTCCGGCATCGGTATTCAGGGGCAGTACGCCACGCCTATCAGCGATTCCACCAAAGGCAATCTGACTGTTGATATCGAGTCGCAAAGCGGCGTTTTCGTCACCCTGGTCGACCCGGATACCGACCCCGAATCGCTCAAGTTTGTGCTGCTAGTAGGCTACGGTTCCACCAAGCTCGCCACCCGTGACCAACTGGATGCTGAGGTGAGCGATACCTTCTCGGGCCTTGCCTACGGCTTTTCCTTTCAGCAACGCATTTTTGCCAAAAAACCTGTCGCCTTGTCACTGGATTGCATGCGCTACTACCGCGATTCCCACTTGAGAATCGACGGCTGCGGGCTGGGAGCAACCTATGCGTTCTAATCTCTACCGGCAGGGAGCCGTCTGGTGTCTCCCCTTGTTGTTGTCACTCCTGATCGCGGCCTGCGGAGGCAGCAAGGGCGACAGCAAGAAATTTGAACAAATTGTCGATGCCGACAAACTGGGCATAGTCGCCATAGCCCTGGCCGACAATGACGGCTATGTGCACCTGCGCGGCAGCAAGCAATTTGTGTTGGAAGGAACCGACAAGGACAACAAGACCATTGATCTGAGCAGCAAAGCCAGTTGGCGCCTGAGTGACACCAGCCTGGGCAAAATCGACAGCAAAGGGCTGTTTACTCCCAGCGGTGAACCTGGCCAGCTGACCCTCAACGTCAGCTACGCGGATCTCTCTACCAGCCAATCGCTGGTGATTTCCGACGCGGATCTGGTCAGCATCACCCTGGTGCCCGAAGCCACCAGCGTAGACGTGTGTAAAAACGCCAGCTTTACTGCCGAGGCGCTGTTTAATAACGGCCTGGTGCTCGACTATCCGCTGGAGTGGCGGCTGGCCGACAGCCAGAGCGAAAGCCTGGCGAGCTTCCCGGACAAGCAACGCGGCCTCTTGGCAACGCGCAAAAGCGGTGTTGTCAGCCTCTTGGCAGAAGGCAAAAACAACGCGGGCGACACCATCAGCGCCACTCCACTCAGCTTTACCATCGACGATAGTCTTACCAACCTCTCGTTAAGCGCACCGGACGCCGAAGACTTGTCCCTGCGTGAAGGCCAGGAAACCGCGCTTGTTGCCACCGCGCAATGGAGCAATGGCACCAGCGGCGAAATCACCGCCAACGCTGCGCTCTCCGTGGATAATCAGGACGCCGCCAGCCTCGACGCCGAAGGTGTGCTGACCGCCAAAACCGGCAGCTATGCGGGCACCCAGGTCACCGTCACTGGCAGCTGTGATGACACCACCGCTGAGCTGGTTATTACATTGCTCAAGCCGGATATTCGCGCTATCGAAATTCGCACCAGCGGTGGCAACACCGAGAGCGTTTCCCTGACCCGAGGCAATTCCACCAGCCTGCTGGTCACCGCCAGTTTCGAGAACAGCACCAACACGGATACCAACTACAAACACAACCTGAGATGGGACATTCTCGAAAGTGAATCGGATAGTTTCGACGCCGACAAGCTGCGCATCAACGACGAAGGCCAGCTGAGCGCAGACGGGGATTTGCCGATGGAGCAGCGCATTGATCTGGTGATTGAGGCTAGAGTGGTGGACGATGAGGGAGAGGTTATTTCCAATTCAGCGGGCACGGAAATTCGCGATCGTATCAATGCCGTTATCAATCTGTGAGTTTGTCGAAGAGACCTGCCATGCAACCAAACTTTGCCAAGAATCTACTCGGCTTCTGCCTGCTGGCCTATGCCATTGGCTGCCTCACTTTGGCGGTGCTGCTATCGCAGCACCTCCGCTTTGCAGTAGATCCCAATGACTTTCGTTTGAGCGACCTGAATACCGAAACGCAATTGCCGGAGTTTACCGCTATTGAACAAACGCCCGAGCGCAAGCAGGCATTTCTTGAACTGCTGCTACCGCTGGTTGAAGAAAAAAATCGAGCCGTACTCAAGAACCGCAGTTTGATCGTTAAGCTTCAACAGCAGTTAAATGATGGCGAAGAGCTGAGCGAGCGCCAATATGAATTGCTTGAGCGACTGCGCGAGCGCTACAGGGTTAGCCACGAGGTTTATCCCGATACCGCCAAAGCCATAGAAATACTGCTATTGCGCGCCGACATGCTGCCCACCTCCATGGTATTGGCGCAGGCAGCAGTTGAATCAGGCTGGGGCACTTCGCGCTTCGCGGTGGAAGCACACAATTTATTTGGCCAATGGTGTTACAGCCCCGGCTGCGGTCTGGTGCCCGAACAGCGCGCGCGCGGTGCGCGCCACGAAGTGCAAAAGTTCAGTAGCGTGGAAGAGTCACTCAACGCCTACTTCATCAACATTAATAGCCACAGCGCCTACCGCGAGTTGCGTCAACTGCGCGCTCAGTTGCGCGATCAGGATGCTGGGCTGACTGGTGCAGCCCTGGTGGCGGGCCTTAGCCGCTACTCCAGTCGCGGCAGCGCTTATATTGAAGAATTGCGCTCGGTCATTCGCGTGAACAGTTTGGAAAACCTGAATAGCGACTCGCTGAAAGTTGCGGCGAATGAGACAGCAGAAGAAAGCTTACCCCAAGACTAACATCAATCATTGTGCAACCACCGGCCCTGCTCACCGGTGGTCAGCCACTGCTGGGTAAACCAGTAAAAACGCCCAGGTTCTCCTGTGGCGGCGGTGCAGTTGTAGCGACCCCGCCCGGGGCGCAGTGGTTGGTTAGCACGCACCAGTAGCTCAGTGCCCTGCCGTTTAACGTCGATAGCTCCCTGCCCCGATGCAAAACAATTGACTCGCGCGGCAACTTTCTCCTCGCTCAACTGCAATGCCAACACCGGTCGCTGTGCGGGTGGCAATACCAGATCCGCCAGCGCTTGCTTTTTTTGCATGTCCGCATAAAAAGCCAGCTCGGCAATGGGCATAGGGCGGGTATTCACCTTGGTGGCAAAATCCTCTGCCTCGCCGTAACTGCCGCCAAAAGGAAAGCGTGGCAGTGCGCGCAGGTCATCGCCTTCGCGCAAGGGGCCGGACTGCTGGCCAAACGCAACAAATCCCAGTGACTCCACCAGCACCTGAAGTGCCTTGTCATACTCGCCATAGGGGTAGGCCAGCAAGCGATGCGATTGACCGGTTTCCGCTTTAATGCGCGCTTCGGCGTCGAGAATTTCGGCGCTGATTCGCTTGCGCCATTGCGCGCGGGTTTCGCCTTCTTTTAAACGCAACAGGTGATTATGGGCGGTTGAGTGGTTTGCAATGCTCGCACCTGACTCTGCCATTTCACGCAGCTGCGCCCAGGTTGCAAAGCCGGATTTTTTTTGGTCGTGAGGATCTGTGTTCACGAACACCGTAAAGGGCCAGTTGCGCGCCTTGAGCAGCGGGTAGGCTGTGGTGTAAACATTGTCATAGGCGTCGTCAAAGGTGATGGCCACGGTTTTATCGGGTAATGGCTCGCCTTTTTTCAGTTTTTCAATCAGCGCCATGACAGGTACAACGCGAAAGCCCTTTGCATCCAGGTAATCCATATGCGCCTTGAATCGCTCGGGCGTGACACTGGTTGAAGCGGGAGTAGCGTCGCTGACATGGTGGTACTGGAGCACAACAGCAGCCTGGGTTGTGTTGATGGCTAACGCCAGTGTGAGCAAACCAAGGTAGAGAATCCCAAAATTTGTGCGCATAGATTTACCCCCTTGTTATTGCACAATCCACTAATCCTGATCCAGAAATCGCAAACCCACACCGCCCGGCTCCACCCTTACCACTTGCATACTCAGCACGGGGGCGTCGTCCATCAAACCCTGCACCTGCCCCTGAACCACTGTGCCTACCGGCGGAATCTGATCCGGTTCGAGCACAACAAAAACACCGCCGTCAGAAATATCCCGAGTCTTCACCAGCAATTCGCCCACAGATTCGTGGATGATTTTGATGCGACAGGAAAATGGTGTGCGAATATGTCGACGCTGATCCGGGCCCTGCATAGTTCAACCTCAAGTGAATACCGCCGCAGCGGTTGTTATTGGGCGATTGTTATTCTTAGCAACTAGAGTGTGGCCTATTTTTCCGTGACTTCCACCGCATCCACTTTCTGGAAACCCCTTGGCAGCTTGTTGCCTCGTCTGCCGCGCTCACCGCGATAGTGATCCAAATCTGCCGC
>CBFGWO010000105.1:0-12357 GCA_965652595.1 uncultured Cellvibrio sp.
GGCTGCGCTGTGCCATTGGCTGCGCTATGCCATCGAAAGTTGCGCTATGTCTGTTCCGGCGTTTCCGGATCAATCAGGCTCAAGCGGCTGATGTCCGGCGCAACCGGTTTAACCTGTGGTTTGATTTGACCCAGGTCGCTGCCCGCAGGCGCCAGACCATAATCACCCACCGCAATGGCGGGCGCGGCTACCGGAGGGCGCTCAGCCTCAGTGAGCAAGTCCGAACCCACCTCCGCCAGATCCCAGTCTCCCGCCTCGTAGCCAACCAGGGGCAAAGCGGGACGATCTTCAGGTGAAAGCAAGTCAGCACCCACTTCAGCCAAGTCAAACTCAGCATTTAACACCGGAGCTACGGGCGTGGGTGCCTGCTCGCTGGTATCCAGCAGCGGCATTCCCACAGGTCGCAGAGTCAAACCACTCACATCCAGGTTCAACGGGGTAAAAACCCGGCGCTCGGTTGGTGCCAGCAAATAGCTTCCAGCGGGAGCCAGGCTCCAAACAGGTTTGCGCACAGCGGGTCTTTCTGGCCTGGCCACCGGGTTGGCGCCCACACTGCCTGCCGGGCGAATATCCGTTTGCGCACCGGCCTTGAGCAGCACATCGCGGTACTTTTCCGCTGTGGCCCTATCCAGATTGCGTTTGAGCGGCACCGGCCGCCCGGAAAACAAAGCGTCGATACGCTCGGCGTCAGACTTGAACAGCTGCTGCAAGCGCTGCTTGACCTCAGCCAACTGGTGACCAAGCACTATGTCACCGCGAAAAATAATGTCGAACTCTTCTGCACTCATGGGGCCAACTCCTCCTGCCTGCATCAGATGATAGCACCCGACCGCCCACCCGCCAGGCTTCGGCATGACGCGAACCGCGACTGGTGATAAGCCTGTTATGGCTTGTGAAGAAACAATCTGAAACCCAACTGGCAGCGGAATCTTTCCACCACCATACTTGATTTCCACGGGTGTCACGGATGCGTCATAGGACACCCACCCGCCAACACGCAGCCAGGCTGCCACTGTATGAGGGTTCGCTTATGACAGGCTTAACACCGCAATTGCCAGCCGCGCTGGGCCGGATGCCAGATACCAGTTCGGTAAGAATCAAAGTCGAAGAAGATATTGCCTTTCTGCGCGCTCGCATAGGCACCATGGAAAACCACCCCCGCCCGAATCGCCTGGTGCTGGATACCTACAAAGCCATGCTCAACAGTCGCCTGTCGGTGCTCAAGTGGTTGCAACACGGCAGCCGGGACGAGGATTTCGGTCTGACGGACAAACGCAGCGCCTGATCCGGCTAATCGCTTCCCAGCTGATGATCCATACTCAGGGCGGGTTGATCCACACCAGGCCTGCCCACCGGTCGCGCCGGAACGCCCGCAACCGTCGTGTGGGGCGGCACATCTTCCAACACCACGCTACCTGCACCTATCTTGGCGCCCTCGCCTACCTGGATGTTCCCCAGGATCTTGGCGCCCACCCCGATTAACACACCCTGTCGAATCCGTGGATGACGCTGGCCACTGGTACAGCCACTGCCACCCAGTGTTACGCCATGCAAAAGTGAAACATTGTCTTCCAACACCGCTGTTTCACCGATCACCACACCGGTGGCATGGTCAATCATCACACCCTTGCCAATGGTGGCGCCGGGATGGATATCCACATCAAATACCTGGGAGATCTGGTGCTGAAGAAACAGCGCCAAACACTCGCGCCCCTGACGCCACAGCCAGTGGGCGACGCGATGGGACTGAAGCGCCTGGTAACCTTTGAAAAACAAAAAGGGCATCAGGTGGTCGCTGCACGCCGGGTCCCTTTCCCGGTGCGCCAGAATGTCCGCTGCCATAGCCTCCACCAACTGAACATCATCCGCCAGAGCCGCCTCAAACACTTCACGAATCACCAGCGCGGGCATTGTTTGGCTATCGAGTTTATTGGCGAGGTAAAAGCTGATGGCCGCCGCAAAGCTGCGATGGTTAAGCAAGCTGGCGTGATAAAAACTGGCCAGCACCGGCTCAACGCCGCTTGCGAGTCTGGCCTCCTCGCACATCTGTTGCCAGAGCCGCTGCGAGGTCAGTTGCGAATGCTGAAAAGTGTTGTTCATAAAACCTGTTGATCCGTGTCTGGCGCTTGAGATGTTGCAGGATAGGGCGTGATGATCAATAGAAGCAAACCCAAGCCCAGAAATACCAATAGCGCCGCCATCCCCAGCCGGGCTGAGCCCGTGTGGAGCGTCAGGCTGGCCACCGACAGGGGCGCAAGAAAAGCGGTCACCCTGCCGGTTAGTGCGTAAATACCAAAATAACGCCCCGCTTCCGCCAGGGGCACACTGCGCGCCAGAAAGGAGCGGGAGCTGGCCTGCACCGGGCCAAAAGCCAAACCAATCAATAAGCCGAACCCGATATAGGCCTTTTCAGCGGCGGTACCAAACAAACCACCGCTGGACTCGAGCGTAAAGGGCACCAGACCAAAGAGGGTAAAACCCGGCCCCGTAGAAATAATGCCCAACGACGCCAGCAGCAGGCACACCAACCCGGCGATCACCACCCACTTGGAGCCAAAACGCGCATCCAAGGCGCCAGCCCAGTAGCAGCCGCCGATTGCCACCACCAGCAACAAAATACCGTAGATTCCCATTTCCAGGGTTTGCCAACCAAACATGGCGGCGGCAAAGGTTCCGCCCAGAGCGAGCAAGCCATTAACGCCGTCTTGATAAATCATGCGCGCCGCAAAAAACTTTAGCAGGGCTCCGCGCCTGGGCAGGCTCGCCAGGGTTTTTAGCAGATCGCCAAATCCCGCCGCCACCGCCTGGCCCAAAGGCTTGGCGCGGGCAAAATCCGGGGTAAACAAAAACATCGGCAGGATAAACACCAGATACCACAGCGCCGCAAAAGGGCCGGTAATGCGCGCATCTTCACCCAGGTTGGGGTCGAGGCCAAAAAAGGGCGCCATGCCAGCCAGGGTTTTACCCGTGCGAGGATCGGCCGCAAGAAACAAGAGCACGCTGAACAACACCACTAAACCACCGGCATAACCCAGTCCCCAGGCGTAATTGGATACCCGGCCTATGTCCTTGGCGCTGACCAGACGCGGCAGCAGCGAATCGTTAAAAACAATCGAACATTCAGCGGCGAGGGTCGCGAGCACAATGCACAGCGCCGGTAGCCAGAGCGGCGAGCCTGGCGCCGCCCACCAGAGGCCAATCAAGGCGACTATCTTGATCAGCGCAAAGCCTGCAATCCAGGGTTTGCGTCGGCCGCTGGCATCCGCAATCGTTCCCAGAAAAGGGGCCAGCAACGCCAGCAGCACCCCCGAAATGGTGATGGTGTAACCCCAGACCGCCTGCCCAAGCACAGGATCAGCAGCGAGTCGCGATACAAAATAGGGCCCAAAAATAAAGGTAATAATGACGGTAAAAAAAGGCTGCGCCGCCCAATCGAACAGCATCCAACTGCGGATGCCGCCTGGAGTTGCGGTGCCAGTTGCTGTGATGCGAGGTGAGGAAGGGTTCACGCTCTTGCTGCCGCATCAGCCGCGTTTGCCAGCGCCTTTAAATCCACCGGGATAGGCGGCTGCATAAAGCGCGACACCAACTCGGGCAGCAGGGCAAGCACTGTGTCTTTTAATTCCAGATCAACGCCACGCAAGGCATCCGCCAGCAAATCCGCTGAAAAAAGTTGCTGATAACCCAAGGCCAGAGGCGCAAAACTCAAATGCCAGGGCTCTGGCGCAATACCGCCAAAATCCTGCGCATAGGGTCGATAAAAGCCCTGGCTCTCGCCCAACGCGATCCTTTCACTCAACCAACAGTGAAAGCGATTAAAAGGCCCCTCGCCTTCACACTCAGCGGTGGTGAGTTGCAAAGCGTAACCATCCGGCAGGGCGCTCGCATCGTAAACATCCAGATCCGTACCCCAGTGATGGCGCGAGCCACCCGGCAACGTAGACCAACGCAAGATGGCCTTTACGCGATCAGCTTCACTCAGCGCGAGTAAATCCATCGGCTGCCCAAAATCATCCAGCACTGGCCGCTGTCCGCGCGCTTTGGCATTCCAGATGGCGAGCTGTCGATCAAAGCTGCGAAAGCTGCTGGCGACGGCCAATTGGAAGCCCGCTTGAGCCGCCGCCTCCGCCAGCGACAGCAAAGGTGCGATCAATGCAGGCTGAACCCAACAGCCCAGGCTCGGCACCTCGACCAACCCAGCCTCTGTCTGACCAAGCAATCTTGCCGAAGGAAGATCTGTATCCAAATTCACGCAAAACCCCTTGTTTGGTTCTAAAAAATTATCGTGAAATGTGTTCTTCAACCGCCAATTGTCATAAAAAACGGAAAAATTTGCGCTTATTCGTGAAGTATGTAATATAACGCAAGGCTATATACGGAGATGAATCCTGGCCTTCACAACATAACATTAATAATAATTTGGAGCGTGCGTGTCATGACGATAAGTCACAGTGAATTACTCCAACTGAAAAATTTGGGCATGGCGTCCGTCAATATTCTTCACGCCGTGGGCATAAATACCTACGCCGATCTTCATCGCGTGGGCGCCGTTGGTGCCTATCGCAAAATCAGGGCCCGTCACATTAGCGTATCCAAAGTGATGCTTTATGCCCTTCAGGGCGCGCTTATGGATGTGCACTGGAATGACCTTCCTCCCGACCTCAAAGCGCAACTCGTTGCCGAAGCAGAGCAAGAAGTCTTCAGCGAAGCCTGACCCGACACCAGCGTCAGCCTAGCCGCAGCTTTGTGCGGTGCTCAGCGCAGTATTTCCACAGTCAGCGACTACAATGAGAAGACGCCTGACCCCGGATCTACTGAGGACAACATGCATCTACCCAGCAAGCAATCTGACCAGCTTAATAATCTTGCCATCAAATGCCGTGCACTCACTGAAGTGTTGATCACTGAGCTGGAGCCCAGCGGTGACGCTTTTACCCTGGATAAATCAGCGGATATCTTCGCTGCACTACCCCCCACCCAATTGCTGTTGGTCACCGATGGCCAAATCAGCTGCCGAGCAAACAACAAATTGCAGGCCCTGTTTGAAGCGGGAGACCTGCTGGGGCTGGCCCGCTCCCTGAATCTGCCCGAAGGCATCTATGGTTGCGATGCGCCGGTGACACTGATGCCCTATGACCGGGATGATCTGGTGGCACATGTGAACCAAAATGAGAAATTGCAAAAAAACTGGGCCTATTATCTGCTGGCCCTCACCAGCTTTTATCGCCAGGCGCTGGCGCAGGAGATGCGCAGCGAGTTCCAGCCTACGGCGGGCTTTATGCACTTTCGTGCGGGCGAAACCATTATTCAACAAGGCACTATGGCCGACCGGGTTTACACACTGCTCGAAGGCACAGCAGATGCCTTATGCGATGGCGTCAAGGTGGGCGAGATTCATGCCGACGAAATCTTCGGCGCCCTGGCCGTATTCACTCGCCAAGAGCGCATTGCGTCCGTGGTGGCCAGCAGTGATTGCACGGTACTGGCGGTGCGCAAGGAAGAGTTTATCGATCTCATCGACCATCAACCGCAAATCTGTGTGAGCCTGATTGAAGAAATGGCAGCCAAAATCAATCAACTGAATACCCAGCTGTTACACCTGAGCGCCAAAGTTTCCTGAGTGCTGCCGAGATGGTAGGAAATACGACTCACAACAAAAAATGAGAATAATTCTCAAAAATAGCTTGACGATTTATTGATAACAATTATCATTAGCAACACTGTCGCATCACTTCTCCGGTACGGCAGTGGTGAGGATTCCCAACTGCAAGTGGGAATCTGATCTTCTCCTGAGTCATGGGTATCCCCCTAACTCTGGCTAACCACGGTTGCTTGGGCCACCCTTTGGGTGGCCATTTTTCCTTTCCTGCGGCTTAACGCTTTTTTGCTAGCGCCCAAGGCAACTGGCCATTGAATTTCCTGTCTGTGCACGCATATCTGCTCCGTCGAGTTTCTAACCCCGGCATTACAGGAGAACTAACGTGCTGCGCATTGGCCTTTTTTTGATGACTAACCTGGCGATTATTATCGTTCTGGGTGTGGTAATGAGTCTGTTTGGTGTGGGCCAGTATCTGGACGCATCCGGCGGCATCAACATGATGCAGCTGCTGATCTTCAGCGCCATCGTAGGCTTCACCGGTTCCTTGATTTCACTGTTTATGTCCAAATTCATGGCCAAGCGCGCCATGGGTGTGGAGCTGATTACTCAACCGCGCAATGCCGACGAGCAGTGGCTGGTAACCACCGTACAACAGCTGGCGCAGGAAGCGGGTATCAAAACACCCGAGATCGGCATCTTCCCCGCGCGCGAGGCCAACGCCTTTGCTACCGGCTGGAACCGCAACGACGCACTGGTGGGCGTGAGCCTCGGCTTGCTGCAACGTTTTGAACGGGACGAGGTGCGCGCCGTGCTGGCCCACGAAATTGGCCACGTCGCCAACGGTGACATGATCACCCTGAGTTTGCTTCAAGGGGTCGTGAACACTTTTGTGATTTTCTTCGCGCGCATTATCGGCCATGTGGTAGACAAAGCTGTGTTTAGAACCGAGCGCGGCAATGGCCCTGGCTTTTTGATTACCACCATAGTGGCGCAACTGGTGCTCGGCATTTTGGCATCGACCATCGTGATGGCCTTTTCGCGCTACCGCGAATACCGCGCTGACGCTGCCGGAGCCCACCTGGCCGGGCGTAACGCCATGATTCGCGCTTTGCAGCGCTTGCAGGCAGAAGTAAACGCCGGTGTGGAAAGCCCCATGCCCGAAAACATGAAAGCTTTTGGCATCAGCGGCGGCTTTAAACAACATTTTGGTGCCCTGTTTGCGAGCCATCCGCCGCTGCAAGCACGTATAGAGGCATTAAGCCGCCAGGTTTGATGGCGCGCAGATAACAACGGAGACTTTGCCATGCAACTGGTGCGCTGGTTTTTGCTCAGTGTCTTTGCAACCGCCAGCGCTTTGGTGCAGGCGCTGGATTTTGCGACCGATGACGAACGCAATACCATTCAGGTATTCGAACAATCGCGCCCAAGCGTGGTGTTTGTCACCAACCAACAACTGGTGCGCAACCCCCGCTCACTGGATTTGATGACAGTGCCGCGCGGTACAGGCACAGGTTTTGTGTGGGATAACCAGGGCCACATCATCACCAACTTTCATGTGATTGAGGGCGCACGCCAGATTCAAATTACGTTGCAAGATCAAAGTGCCTGGCCCGCTGAAGTCGTGGGGCTGGCACCGGAGCGAGATCTGGCGGTATTAAAAATTACCGCACCCGCGAATCAGCTATTGCCCTTGCCTTTGGGTGACTCCAGTAAGCTGTCTGTGGGACGCAAGGTGTTGGCCATCGGTAATCCCTTTGGCTTGGATGCCACCCTCACTACCGGCGTGGTCAGTGCCCTTGGTCGCGAAATTGAATCGCCTAACAGACGCAAAATTGTCAATGTGATTCAAACCGATGCCGCCATTAACCCAGGCAATTCGGGGGGACCATTGCTGAATTCCCAAGGGCAGCTGATTGGTGTTAACACCATGATCTACAGCCCCAGCGGCGCCAGTGCCGGCATTGGTTTTGCGATACCTGTTAACACGGTGAAGGAAGTTGTGCCGCAATTGATTGCCCACGGCCGCATCGTTAGGCCGATTATGGGCGTGGCGCTGGCGCCGGATCACTGGGCTCACCAAAGCGGCATTCAAGGCGTACCGATTATGCGCGTCGAACCCAACTCACCGGCCGACAAAGCGGGGATGGAAGGCCTGATGCGCAACGCCTGGGGGCAGATAGTGCTCGGCGATGTGATTATCGGTATCGACAAGCAGGTGACGCCCAACCACGACCAGCTGATGAGCGTGCTGGAAAAGCACAAGCCGGGTGACAGAATCGAAGTTCATTTGGTACGCAACGGCAAGATTATCAAACGCAAATTGACGCTGGCGGAGCCCAGCAATTGAGCGGCCACCACCTCTGCCATATTGATGAGATAGAGGATCCGGGTAGTCGTGCGTTTGTTGTGGGTGAACTCTCACTTTTCGCGGTACGTATTAACGGCCAGGTTTTTGTTTATCGCAATCACTGCCCTCACAAGGGCATAGCGCTCGAGTGGACTCCTCATCAATTTCTCGACAGCAGCAAAACCCTGATTCAATGCGCCAACCACGGCGCACTTTTTTCACCTTCATCGGGGCTATGCATTTCTGGCCCCTGTGGCGGAAAGCAGCTCACGCCCCACCCTTTTGAAATTCACGCTGGCGTTATCACACTGAGCGCCACAGAGAACAGCAACCGGAGAAACTCATGAACAATTTTCAATTCCACAACCCGACCCGTATTTTATTTGGCGAAGGCCAGATCGCCGAACTCGCCAAACTCATTCCTGCCAAGGCCCGTGTTTTATTTTTGTACGGTGGTGGCTCTATCAAAAAGAACGGCGTTTACGATCAGGTTGTCAAAGCCCTCGAAGGAAAAACCTGGTTTGAATTCAGCGGTATTGAACCCAACCCCCATTACGAAACCCTGATGAAAGCCGTCGAACTGGTGAAAAAAGAAAAAATTGATTTTCTGTTGCCTGTAGGTGGCGGCAGCGTTATCGATGGCACCAAGTTTGTTGCCGCTGCGGTGCCCTTCAAAGGCGAACCTTGGGATATTCTGGAAAAACATGCACCCATTAGCGAAGCCTTGCCACTCGGCTGCGTGCTCACCTTGCCCGCCACAGGCACCGAGAGCAACGGCAACTCGGTGGTTACTAAAGCGGCCACCCAGGAAAAGCTGTCCTTCGGTAGCCCGCTGGTGTATCCGCAATTTGCCATTCTCGACCCCACCACCACTTACACACTGCCGCCGCGTCAAATCGCCAACGGCGCGGTGGATGCGTTTGTGCATATCATGGAGCAATACCTCACCTACCCCGTTGATGCCAAAGTGCAGGATCGTTTTGCCGAAGGCCTGTTAATGACCCTGATCGAAGAAGGGCCGCGCTCACTGAAAGAGCCTACCAACTACGCGGTGCGTGCCAACGTGATGTGGGCCGCCACCATGGCGCTGAACGGATTGATTGGCGTGGGCGTACCCCAAGACTGGGCAACACATATGATCGGCCATGAACTCACCGCTATGCACGGTTTGGATCATGCCCAAACTCTGGCGGTTGTCTTGCCCGCCGTCATGCAACACCAGCGACGCGCCAAGCGCGACAAACTTTTGCAATACGGTCGTCGGGTGTGGAATCTGCACCTCGCCGATGAAGAAGCCTTGATTGATGCGGCTATCGCCCACACCAAGGCGTTTTTTGAAACCATGGGCACGCCCACCACACTCAGCGGCTACGGTGTTGATCGTGAGTCCATTCCCAAACTGGTGGCCATGCTGGAGAAACACGGCCTCAAAAGTCTGGGCGAACACGGCCGGATTGATTTGCAGGCCTCGCAAGAAATTCTTGAACTGGCAGCATAAAGCTATTCATCATTTGGTCACTTGAGTGGTGGATACTCCAGCGGTTAACCCCCTAACCGCCGCGGAGGATGTATGGCACTCAGTTTTTGGCAAATTGCTTTGGTCGCTATTTTGTTTTTGTTGTTGTTTGGACGCGGCAAGATCCCGCAGTTGATGGGCGATCTGGCCGAAGGTATTAAGAGCTTTAAAAAAGGCGTGAGTGATATCAACGCCACCAACGAGCAAGACGAAAAGAAATCTTAAGCGAAAGTGAAAAAGAAAACGGCGAGCCAAGGCTCGCCGTTTTTTTGCATCCTTGCCTATTATTTTTTATAGGGTGCGGCGCTGACGACGACGCAATGCAACAATCCCGAACAAGCCGGAACCCAGTAACAGGAAAGCCGCTGGCTCAGGAACCTGGGACACGTTCATCGAATACTCATAACCTGAGTAACCACCAAAATCCTTGCCGCCGACAACCAAAGTATAAAAGCCGGTTTGTGACAAGTTGAAGTCCGTCAGGGTTTGTACGCTGTCCCACAGGTTGCTTCCCACCAGATACTGGGCAGCGCCCACATCCGCAGAATTGTTAAAGGAACCCATCAACAGATCCAGGGAATCAATCACACCAAAATAGAGACTAAAGCCCAAGCTCATTTGATCACTGGTCAAATCCAGCGACAATTTTTCGCCCGCAGTACCCTCAATGCCCCAGAGGCTGACATCGTTGCTCCATTGGTTAAGTCCAAAAGGTGGATTCACCCAACCGAAATTGATATCCAAACTGGACTCATAGCTGCTGTGAACACCGGAGATTTCGCCGGTGTAGTGGGTTGGAATAGCTTGTGCGTTGACGGCGACAAGCAGTATGGCCAATGCAGAAAGTAATTTATTCATTATCCAAATCTCCAAAAGTTAGAGCACACCTTGGTTCCAAGGGCCGGTGATAGCGAAGGTCACACCAGGGCTTTGAATGTTGACGAACAACCAGCGATCATGGAAGCAGGCTCCACAAGTTTCAGAACCCAGGTAACTTCCTGCGCGAATGCGTCCTGAAGTGCCGGGGAACTTGCCATGCACAACAGCGGCATCCGCCTCTGTCAACACAACATTGTTGCGGCCAAACTCAAATACATCGCCAGATTGGCTCAAGCCCATCAAGCGTGAAATGCCACCGCGATCTTCACACAGCAAAATGCCACCACGGGGGCTGATACACATGTTGTCAGGTGCTACTGGGTGAGTTGTGTTGTTGCGGCTTTCAAATGTCAGCGTGAGTTTTTCGCGACGCGGATCAAAATGGAACACCTGACCGGCGCCAATGCCACCACCGCTGGTTGATGTGAAATACACCAAACCTGTGTCGTACCAGCAGCCTTCCAAACGTGCAAAGCGCGCAGCGCCTTTGTTGTAGCCCTGAGTGTAATTGCGTGGATTAATTGACTCGGGGTTATCAACGGTTACCCACTCCACATCCCAGCTGGTGCCATCTGCATAGCTTGCGCGCAAATCTGCTTGGTTGGTGCCTTTGACTTTCAGCATCTCAAGCACACCACCAGCCAACAGGTTGCCGTACACATCCGGGCGGTAGCGATAGAAGCCAGACGACGTGCCCGCATCTTCGGTGATGTACACGTAACCAGTTACTGGATCGGTTGCTGTCGCTTCGTGTGCGCGACGGCCCATGGCTTTGATCGGCTCAGGCTTGGCTTTACCAAAACCGGGAACTTCAAAAATCCAACCGTGAGTCATACCGCCATAGGAAGACGTTGTTTCTTCACAGGTCAACCAGGTGCCCCAAGGCGTAATACCACCGGCGCAGTTGGTAGAAGTACCGCTGATGCTCATGTAAGACGCCAACCAACGACCGTTGAAGGTATCAAACAGCATGTTGGAACAACCACCGGGAGCACCGGGGTTATAAACGGCAGGAGATTTCACGGCAGCACCTGCACCGCGAATTTCGTGGTTACGCACCAGGGCAATGGTATTACCTTGAGCGGCAACAACACCCATACCATCATGCACACCTGGAGTAGGAACACCGTCGTTCATGATTTGGCCGGTCCAGCCATAGGACCAGTATTTAAATCCTTCCGGCAATTGCAGCAGTGGCAAGCCAGTCACTTCATCAGCCACTGAGCCTACCGGACCATAGTCGCTGGTAAAATCAGCGCGCGCACTCTGCGTCATAGCAGCGAAAGAGATAGCAGCAGCACCGGCTGCACCACCTTTCATAAATTCACGACGGTTTACAACGGGTTCAACGGGCAAATCGCTCTGGCTTTCCAGAAATTCCGGGCTAGTATTCATTGGGTAATCTCCACGGTTAGGGATATTGTTCATTTGGCGATGAGCGCAATGTCTCGACCGGGGAGATTACCCTTGCTTTATGAAAGAGCCGCGTCACTTAGATGACAATTGCGGAATTTTTATTTTATTTTTGTTTTTTAGGAATAAGTCAGTTTTGCGATGCTGTAATCACAAGGCATCAATGCTGATGCCCCACCTCGGATTCTACTGTTTGTTGCTCCCTGCGTCGCTCCAGCCAGCGAATAAGTAAAATCGACACCTCATACAAGAGCAATACGGGGGTGCCCAGTGCAATTTGCGAAATCAAATCGGGCGGGGTGATCAAGGCCGCTGCCGCAAATATGGCAACAATCGCATAGCGCCTTCCCGCAACCAGCGTCGATGACTGAAGTAACCCAGCCTGAGACAAAAGCAGTAACACCACCGGCAACTCAAAACTCAATCCAAACGCCAATACCAATTGCGTTACCAATCCCAGGTATTCACTCACTCGCGCTTCCAGTTGCACCGGCAAGGCGCCTTCGATCCCCTGGGTTTCAAAGCTCAGGAAAAAACTCCAGGCCATAGGGAAAACCAAGTAGTAGGCAATCGCTGCCCCGATAAAAAACAACAGCGGCGTCA
>CBFGWO010000106.1:0-12316 GCA_965652595.1 uncultured Cellvibrio sp.
CCAGGACAAGGGCAAAGAGAAGATATGACTGGAGAAAGCATGGGCTGACATAGGCAGGGGCTCCATTTATCACAGACCCCTGCACCATACCCCAAGTGGCGGTGACCAGCCACTGACAGCCTCAGCCACTGGTCACGCCAAGGGGCGGTTTATCCCAAAATGCGGTTATTCCGTCACGCGAATGGCTTTGCGTGCCCCCACCAGAGTGTTGGACAGCATAAAGCGCAGCTCATAGTCGCCGGGAACGGCGGGAGCGTCAAAGCGGTAACTACCGGTTTGATTGACGTACTCGTAGGTGAGATAGGCGCGATCTTCACTACCGCTTTTCGCAAGCGATAGCCAAAGTTCGGTATTACTCGGGCCTGAGGCGGTGAACTCAAACTGCTCACCCGCCTTGACCGACTCGGGCGCCTGGATGCTTATTTGGGGAGGTATAACCTGGATCGCCTGGCTGGCCGCGATGCGCTCGGGATTCACCAGTATGACCCTGAGTTCATAGTCACCGGCTTCGGCGGGGGCGCGCAGGGTGTAATCCTCAACCCCATCTTTGAGGTACTGGTAAGCGAGGTAAGCGCCGGGTGCCGAGCCTGCTTTGGCAATACCCAACCAGTGGCCGCCCTCCGGGCCACGGGCTTTGACGCTGAAGCTTTCGGTCGCACTGATTTCGGTGGGCCCGCTGACGGTAATCGCCGATTCCACGACTTTTAACGGGCGGCTTACGAGCACACTGGTAGCGTTGGCCAGAAGATAACGCAGTTCGTAGTCACCCGGCTCCGAGGGCACCTTTAAGCGAACCTCGCTCACCTCGCCCGTGGTATAGGCAAAAGACACATAGGCGCCGGGGGCTGAACCCTTGGGCGCCAGACCGATCCAGTGGCCTTTGTCGTGGGGGCCGGTAGCACGCACACTGACCTCGGTGCCAATACTGACCTCGTCGGGCGCCTCCAGGCTGGCCTCGACCGGGGTCACTTTCAGGGCCAGCTTGGCCAGGTCTCGCGGTTTACGTCGCTCGCTAACGTAACGAATTTCGTAGTCGCCCAAGTCCGAGGGGACCAGCAGTTTCACGCTCTTGGATTCCGGCTTAACGTAGGCATAGCTGGTGTAGGCGCCGGGGCGCGCCAGTGAATAAATCGCAATATAGTCCCCCTCGTCACCAGGACCTTCCCATTCCACGGTAATTTCGCTGGCCTGGAGAGCGCTGGCAGGGGCTTTGAGTGTGGCGGTGGCACTGGGCAGTGGCTCCTCGGTCGCGACGGCGACCACGGCATTCACGGCGTTGGTGAGTTCTGCGGCATCGCGCGCATTGAGGTAGCGCCCGCCGGTATTTTCCGCCAGGCAGCGCAGCTGGGCCTGGTGCTCCAGGTTGGCGATATCAAAGCCGATCACGTGGGCAGTGAAATCCACCCCGGCTTGTTCGAGCTGTTTGCCCACGGCGCAGGGGTCCAGCTTGCAGGTTTCTTCACCGTCGGAAATCAAAATCACCGTGGCTTTTTGTTCTGTGTGCTTGAGGGCTTCAGCGCCTTTAATCACGGCGGCTGAGAGGGGCGTCATGCCCAGCGCATTGAGGCGACGCACCCGTGCCTCGAAGGCTTTGGCATCCAGGGGGCCAACGGGGATAAGGGTTTCTATGTCATCACAATCACCCTTGCGATTATGGCCGTAGGCAATCAGCCCCAGTTGATTTTCTGGCTCCCAGTCTTTGACCAGCGCGCCCACGGCATCGCGAGCGATTTCCACCTTGCTCACACCATCGATCTGGCCCCACATGGAACCAGAAGCGTCGAGCACCAGCATGACATTCTCTTGGGCATGGGTACTAAGGGGTAGGCAAGCAAGCGCGGGGAACAACAGGGGGAGGAATTTGCGAATCAGTGTCATGATAGGCCTCGAATCCATGGGGTGAATGACAAAGAAGGTTGAGCGCCCAACTATAAAACCCATTGCTACCAACTTCCAGCTGCCTGGCAAATACCTGCACACCGGACAATTCCTGTTACGACAGCCGAGCTGTCGCACATCCAACAGACCTGGTGACGCAATTCTGTCGCTGCAAAGCGATGTAGAGCTTGGTTAAATGCCTTCCGTCATCACTCACCACCTCAAGGGAATACAACATGAGTCCTAAAACCGGCGTCCACCAACCCAGCCTGCGCCAGGGCTATTGGTTTTACTTTAATGATGAAGGCACCCCCATTACTGTCTTCGGCTCCAGTTACTCGGGTAAGGAGGTCGTTTTTGTTGGCGAGGAAATCGTTTCATCAAAACGCAATCTCCTGACGCGGAGTGGTCGCCACCCGTTTCATATTGGCGAAACCGCCTACGAGGTGGAGTTGGCGCTGACGGAGATAATGACGGGCAAACTGGAGTGTCGATTGTTCAAAAATGGCGAACAAATCGCCTGTGAAACCAAAGCCTATATAGACTCGGCCAAGCGATCCTGGAAGTCCTACTTCAAGGAGCTGTTCTGGTTGTTTGTTTTTGGCGGACTCGTTGGCTTTTTCATTGCCTATGTCCTGGGCCATCATCTGGGCCGCTATCTGGCCACTCAGGCTTAAGGAGAAGAACTTCACCTCATGGAAATTAATGCAACCAAACTGCGCGAATTGCGCCAAGCGCGCAGCTGGAGCCAGCAACATCTGGCCGATGCGGCTGGCCTTAGCCTGCGCACCATTCAGCGCGCCGAAAATCAGGGCTCAGCGGCACAGGAAACCGTTCTTGCACTCTGCGCAACACTCTCGATCGAGACAAAGGATTTATCGGTAATCCCTCGCCCAGCACCTGAAGAGCTGACCGAAGTACGCCTGGGGCCAAGGCTCTTGTGGTATCTGGCGGTCTGGCTGTTTGGACTGATGGTGGGAATTTTGGTGACTTTGTTAATTTTTAAATAAAAAAAGCCAGCGACATTGTCGCTGGCCCGGTTTTGACAGCCGATATTACTCGGCAGATTTTTTGTGGTACTTGGCTTTTCTGTCTGAATATTCGCCCCGGTGTTCACCGCGATGCTCGCCCATACGGGACTTCCAGCGATCACGGCGTTCAGCCTTTAGCGCCTCCAGTTTTTCCAGCTGCTCCGGGGTTAGCACACCGGCCAACTCCTGTTGTGTTTCGGCTTCCAGTGCCTCGTGTTGGGCACGAAACTCCTCGTGAAGCGCGCGACGCTTTTCAGCCTGGGCTTGCATAACCGCCTGAAAGGCTGGCAACTGGCTTTCGCTAACGCCTATCTGCTCGGCAATGCGGCTGCCGTCGCCTTTGCCGTGGCGGCCTTCCATGCCCTGCGCTTGCGCACCGGCAACCAAACCCAGGGTTAACAGTGATGCGATCAGTACTCTGTTCATGGTGATTTCCTCTGTGGGTGAATACAGGGTCAGATTACTCGCGCATTGCGCAACAAATGGGGACGAAATGTGAAAGTTCGGTTTTTGGAAAGCTCAGTTTTTGTAGGGCTCAGTTCTTGTAAGGCATTTGGCCTAAATAATCCTTTTTTCCCACATCCACACCGTTATGACGCAGGATCGCGTAAGCCGTGGTGATATGAAAATACAGATTGGGAATCGCGTGTTGAATCGCAAACTCAAGGCCGGTCAGGTATTTGCCTTCCCAACGTGGCTGGCTCACGCGGCGCTCGGCGGCGTCGGCAAAATCGCTGGGAGAAAACTGCGCTAGATAATCCAGCACCGACTGGATGCGCGCCTGTAATTCAGGAAGGGTAGTTTCGTTATCTGCATGGACCGGGGCGGACTCGACTTTGCCGGTCAGGCGCGCAACACCCAGCTTGGCGGTATCCGTGGCGATTTGCACCTGACGAATCAGGTTAAATTGATCGGGCGCAAGGCGTGAATTCAACAGCACGCCGACATCGATTTTTTTGGTTTCGGCAAAGGCCGCGCCCTTGTCCAGAATGGCATTCAGGTTGCCCAGCATTTTGCTGAACTGTACAACCGTTAATTCGTAAAGCATGGCGATCTCCTCAGGCAATAAATACCACAGCTGTGGCAAGAGGCCGCCAGTGTATGCCATTAAGGCTTCAAACGATAACCTGCACCGTACACAGATTCTATCCACTCGGTTTTTGGATCCAGCTGTTCGAGTTTGCGGCGCAGCTTTTTAATGTGGCTGTCGATGGTGCGGTCGTTAACCACGCGGTGGTCCGGGTAGATGTTGTCCATTAAATGATCGCGGGAAAAAATTCGCCCCGGCTGGTCGGCCAAACGCTTGAGCAGCGCAAATTCCACGCTGGTTAGTGCCAGGGTTTGGCCGTTCAGACCGACGCTCAGTTGCGCCTCATTGAGTTGCAACACATCGCCGCTGGTGCTGGGCATGTGAACCCGGCGCAGCACTGCCTTGACCCGCGCCACCAGTTCGCGCGGGCTGTAGGGTTTGCACAGGTAATCGTCGGCGCCCAGCTCCAGGCCGAGCAAACGATCCAGCTCGTCCACCCGCGCGGTGGTCATGATAATGGGAATATTGCCCTGGGCGCGCAGTTCGCGGCAGAGTGTCAGGCCGTCTTTGCCCGGCAGATTCAGGTCAAGCAGAATCAGATCGGTGTCATGCTCGCCCAGCCAGGGCATCACCTCGCTGCCATCGGCAATATGGGTCCAGGTGAAGCCTTCCCGCTCCAGATACTGGGCCACCAGCTGTGCCAGTTTGGGTTCGTCTTCAATGATTAATACATGGTTCATTGCGGCGGCTCCGCTGACTCAAAACTGCACACTACGCGCAAGCCTCCCAGTGGCGCGGCGCTGGCGCTGAGGCTGGCGCCGTGGGCGCGGGCGATATTGGCGACGATGGAAAGGCCCAGGCCGCTGCCACCCAGGGAGCGCTGGCGGCTGCGCTCCACGCGATAAAAGCGATCAAACAAATGCGCCAGATCCGCCTCATCCACCCCCGGTGTTGAATCCTCCCAGGCCAGCATTGCGCGCTCGCCCAGCGTGAGGCAGACATAGACCTCACCGCCGGGATCTGTGTAGCGCACCGAGTTTTGCGCCAGGTTCATCAGCAGCTGTTCCAACCGCAAGCGGTCGGCGAGTATCCACACCGGCGTGTCTGGCAGTGCCAGGGTCCAGCCCAGGCGCGCCTGCTGCATCATGGGCGCAAAGCGCTCGCCCATCTGGCGCAGGACGTCGGCCAGATCCAGGGTTTCGAATTGGTAGCGCAGATGGGATACCTGGGTGACGGCCAGCTGATGCAGATCGTCCATCAGTCGCGCCAGTTGGTTGACCTCTTCGCTGAGTGAACGCACCCGCGCCTGGTCCAGCGGCATAACACCATCTTCCATGGCTTCCAGTTCGCCCTTCATCACCCCCAGGGGGGTGCGCAGTTCGTGGGAAATATCCGCCAGCCATTGGCGCTGCTGTTGATCCTGGGTTTCCAGCGCTTCGGCCAGGCGGTTGAAATCGGCGGCCAATTGGCCCAGTTCATCGCGGGATTCCACCGGCACCCGCTGCTGGAATTCACGCCGCGTGAGCGCGCCCATGGCGCCGGAGAGCCGCCGCACCGGGTTAACCAGATAGCGCGACAGGGGCCAGGCCAGCAGCCAGCTGAAGGCCACGGCAACCAGTGCAATCAGGGCAAAGAGGCGGTGCTGACGCTCGGCGAAGCGAGCTTCGAGCAGACTGTCCCTGGGTTTGAGGGGACGCCAGGCGAGATAACCCAAGAGGCCGTCGGTGGTGTGCAAGGGCAGCAAGCGCAGTTGTTCCAGGGGTGGCAAGGGTTCCGTGGCTTGGGCCTGGGCTTGGGGATAACCGCCCGGTGGCAGCAGCCAGACACTCCGGCGCACCACACCCCAACGCGCCATGTCCCGACGCGGCGGCTGTGTCTGCGGGTAGGCGCCCGGCGTCGAGGGAGGTTCGGGTTCCATATCCCGCAGCTGATGACGCAGATAGCGCTCCCAATGACGGCGATTGTGCAGCAACTGATCAAATTCATTGGCATCCACCGCCAACTGGGCGGCAAGCAATTCCATACGCTCACCAATGCTCTGGTTAATGTAACGCTCAAAACCGCGATCAAAGCTGGCTTTGATGGACAGCATCACCGCCAACACCAGTAGCAGCGAGAGGCCGCTGAGAATCAGCGCGAGTTTGGTAGAAAGGGCCAGTTTATTGAGGGCAGAAAAACGCATGGGTGCGACTCGTGGGGTGTTTGCCAGAGTCTAGGGAAGAATTGCGCAAAAAATAAGGACTAAGCGCCGGTTAATCCGCCGGTCGGTAGAGATGCACCTGCCCCGGCTGCCGCCCTTTGGTTTGGTACATGGCGGTGTCAGCAGCGCGAATCAGGGTTTCCGGGCATTGGCCGTGGTCGGGGTAAAGGGCAATACCAATACTTGCCGAGGCCGACAGCTGAACCTCGCCAAACTCGCACGGCTGTGCGATGGCCTGTTGAATTTTGCGCGCAACTTGCAGCGCATCTTCTTCACCCTTGACGGGGTGCAAGAGCACCATAAATTCGTCGCCGCCGATGCGCCCTGCGGTATCCGAGGCGCGCAGGCTGAGGGTTAGCTGCTGCGCCAGATACTGCAATAGCACATCGCCGATCTGGTGGCCGTAGCTGTCGTTTACCTGTTTGAAATCGTCCAGATCCACAAACAGCAATGCCAACTCCTGCTGCTGGCGCTTGGCCTGCTCAATAGCCCGCGCAAATCTGTCCATAAACAGGGCGCGGTTGGGCAGTTGGGTGAGGCTGTCGTGCTGGGCCAGGTGACGAATTTTTTCATCGGCCAACTTGCGCTCGGTAACGTCGGTGATAAAGCCGTGCCAGACGATGCTGCCATCGGGCTGAAGTTCGGGTTGGGAATTGCCCGCACGCCAGCGCAGACCCTGGCCGGGAATCTCCACACGAAATTCGTGCAGCCAGGGCGTCATGGTGCGTGCCGATCGTTCTATCGATTCCATAAACGCCGGAAAGTCCTCCGCGTACACCTTGGTCAGGGCGGGCATGGCATCGATTCTGACTTCCTCCGGAAACAGGTCAAACATAGCCTTGAGGCCATCGCTGGCATAGGGCACATCAAAACGGCCATCGGGCAATAACCGGAACTGGTAAATCACCCCCGGAACCTGGGCCGCCAGGTTGTCCAGTAGCTGCCATTGCTCAGCGGCTACTTGATGGTCGGCATTTTCGCGATAAACCTGACCAATCTGGTAACTCATCACCTGCGCCAACAACAGGACTTCGATCAGCACCGCGACCATACCGATTTGCTCGACCAGCAATAGTGTCATCCACACCTGTTCTTTGGTGGTAATGGCAATAAAGGCAGGCAACAGAAACGCCGCATTGGCGATCAAATAAAAGTACGCCACGCGATTGCGCTTCAAGGCCTGGCCAATACCCACCAACAAACCGTAGAGCGCAAAAACCGCGACGCCATAGCGCGCCAACTCCAAGGACCAGTTGGGCGCTAAAAGCGCCAACGGCCAAAAGCTCACCAGCAGGAGCATGGCGAGCAAACCCAACCGATAAAATCCAGGCTGCGTATGGCGCCTGACCACCAGCAACGACATAACAAAGCCGATATAAATCAGATTGGAAACCAGGATGGGTGCGCTCACCAGGTAGATCCATTGCCAACCCAATAAGTCCTTAAACACCAACTGCGCAGCCCCGTTAAACAGCAGGTTGCCCACAATAAACCCGGCGTAAAGCAAATCGGTCGCAGCCCGCCGCCAGAGCCCCATCACCAGGTAGTAAAACGCCAGCGCCAGAAAAATGCCCATGCCCAGCAGGGTCAGCGCCTGGGAAATGCGTAGAGGCTGTTGGTAATCGGCCCAGCGATAAACGTGGGGGATAGGCGTTGCGAGATAGAAGGGGCTGCTGAGCTGGGTATCAATCAGGTAATCACCGGCAGCGAGCGACAGGGAGCGACCGTGGCGCAGGAAAAACTCGCTGTCCTCCGGGTGACTCAAACCACCCTTCAAGTGCATCAGGCGCTGACCCTGTGCATCAAATACCTGGTGGCTGAAATGACCTATAACGGAGGAGTTTTTGAAATCCAGCACCAGCCGCTGCGGCTGATCGAGCGACAAGCGCAACTGATGGCGGTAGCTACCGCCTTGAGGGCGAGGCGACAAATCGGTTGCTGAAGTTGAATCAGATTCGGGCGCCATCATGGCCACCCACTGCCCCTTTTGGTTCAAGGCGCCGCCGCTGGTCGTGGCAGCCAACACAAGGCCCGCATACACCAGCGCACAGCCAAGAAGGCAGGATGCCCATAGGCAGCGCCGCCAAAAGCTGGCCCCACTTTTTTTATTTCTTCCCCGGTTTAACATCTGCTTGCCCGAAAATCTCTTATCGCTCAGGAAGTCTAGCAGTGCTTGGCGGGAGCATAGGGCTTTATTGGCATGCCCACTCAAAACACCCAGATAGCCTTACCTCTGCTGACAAGCCCCGACAAACCACGAAGCTAAACTGGCTTGGTTACCTTCCCAGGAGCACCACCATGAGCAGCGACCAAAACCCCAGCATCATTTCCCACCTTTCTATCGGCACCAATGATTTTGCTAGAGCGCGCGCCTTTTACGACAAGGTGCTACCGTCACTCGGCATAGGCGTAGTGATGGAACACCCGGATGCCGTGGCCTACGGCAAAGCCTACCCGGAGTTTTGGGTGCAGGTACCCATTAACGGCAAACCCGCCAGTGTGGGCAATGGCTTTCATATTGGTTTTATCGCCACCAACAAAGAGCAAGTGCACGCCTTTTACAACGCCGCGATTGCGGCAGGCGCGACCTGTGATGGCCCACCTGGCCCGCGCCCGCTTTACGGTGATCCTTATTACGGTTGTTTTGTGCGGGATCTGGAGGGCCACAAAATTGAAGCGGCGTTTTGGGATGAGGAGTTAAGTTTGAAACTCTATGGGCATTAACAACCGGGACGCAAAGGTATTAGTGAGTGATTGGCAGTCGCTTAAAGTGGCTGCCATCAAAATAATAAATCGGCATTTGCGTTTTCGCATCGGAATGGAGGGTGTAAGTGCTGATACGCCCTGCCGCATCGAGCTCATCAATACGAAGCGTGAATTGACCCTGTACATATAGGTCGGGTTGGGCAAAGACGACCTGCAAATTTCTCAAGCGAAAATTGCGATAAGCATTAGGCGTGATACTAAAACTGACTCCATCAGGTGAATTTTTTAGCGCAATTGGATTGTGCTCATCCAGATTCAGGTAGTTCAGCACCTCAATTTTCGGACTATTGCCATAGCGAATACGCAATGCTTCTTCAAACGCGGTGTGAGTAAACAAAAATGCACTTTTATAGCTAAAGGGCATGTTAGCAATAGCGATAGACTCATGTTGACGCAACTCACGAGTTTCTGCTTCAGATAACAAGTGCTCGGTAATTTGGCTTTGTCTATCCCAGATCAGTGACTGACGCACAGTTTCGACGGAATACACCGTCAACGTTAGCATGAGGAACAGGTTTAACAACTTGCGCCTATACATAGAGGTAAGGGGCCAAGCTGCAGCAATAGCCAGGCTCAAACCGACACTAGGCAAATACAAATACCAGCGATGAGCATTGCCGCCCGCCATCGGCATCAACGTTATTGGAATCCACATTAATGCGAGCCACATGAGTGGTGAGCGCAGAAGAAGCGCGGCAGCTCCGCGCCAAACATACCCAGCCACCAAGACAAGCAGTAGGCACATCAAGAATGTAATGGTGACAAACCACTGAGGATGCAGTAGTTGCCACTCGCGCGCGCTATAAAGATCGAAGGGGTAAAGCAATGCAAAACCCCATTCGAGATAATTAGTGAAAATATTCATCAACGAGAAATCGGTATAAACCGCAACAGCGGCGTCCATCGACTTCCATTGATAAAGTCGCACAAGCAAATACATCAGTGCCAAGAGCGCATAAGGCCAAAGCCCGATCGCTGTGCGAAATATGCCAGCGAGCGAAAACGTCTTTCGCTGCAACAGTAAAATCATCAACATCGTGGCTGGCAGCGTGATGGACAATTCCTTGGATAAAAATGCCGCCGAAAACCAGACAAATGTGATTGCCTGCTGCGTAGCGTCGGGTGATTTTTTCCAGCCTGCCACACAATAGAGCGTGGCCAAATAAAAGACAGCCGCCAGGAGATCGGTACGCCCCAAAATAAAATGCACGCTGGTGGTGTGAATAGGGTGCAGCGCAAAAATACTGCTGGCGATCAACGCCGCCGTTGTAGCGACACCCAAGCGCAACATTAAGCCGTACAGCAGCGCTGTGCATACCAAATGCATAAGCAAGTTGCTGATTTTGAAAGCGAGAGCGCTATCGCCCATCTGATGATTGAGCCACAAGGACAAGCGTACCAAAGGACGATATTCGCGCCCGTAGGGTTTGATAAAAACTTCGGATGCCTCCGCCAGGCTTGCGAAATGAATATTGTTTTCCAAATGGACAAAGTCATCTGAGGAAAAAGAGGGAGTTATTCCCTTAAAATAAATGGCACTGGTAAACAGCAGTAATAGCAGCAAGTAGCGGTGACAGAAAAACAGACGATCTACGGGCAGATTTGTCATAAAAACCTTTTGGCAGGGTGTAACCTTGGCAGCCGGTATTATGCTGGTTTTCGCATTGGCTCGCAGCGGTCACCGGCGATCATATATAATGCGCGGCTTTCTACGAACCCCTATTTCTCCGAACCCCTATATCGTCGAAACACAAAGGCCGCTTCATGACCGTTCGCACCCGCATTGCTCCCTCACCCACCGGCGACCCACACGTTGGCACCGCCTATATCGCCCTGTTCAACCTCTGCTTTGCCCGCCAGCACGGCGGCCAGTTTTTGCTGCGCATCGAAGACACCGACCAGGCGCGCTCCACCCCCGAATCCGAACAGGCCATTCTCGACAGCCTGCGCTGGCTGGGGCTGGATTGGGACGAAGGCCCGGATGTGGGCGGCCCCCACGGCCCCTATCGCCAAAGCGAGCGCATGGATATTTACGGCAAATATGCGCAGGAGCTGGTAGACAAGGGCCACGCCTTCTACTGCTTTGCCACCGCCGAAGAACTCGAAGAAATGCGCCGCGAGCAGGTCGCGCGCGGCGATGCGCCCATGTACGACGGTCGCGGCCTCAAACTCTCCACCGAAGAAGTCCAGCGCCGCCTGGCCGCGGGCGAGCCGCACGTTATTCGCATGAAGCTGCCCACCGAAGGGGTGTGCATGATCGATGACATGCTGCGCGGCACCATCGAAATCGAATGGAGCCAGGTAGACATGCAGGTGCTGCTCAAGGCCGACGGCATGCCCACCTACCACCTGGCCAACGTGGTGGACGACCACCTGATGGGCATCACCCACGTGATTCGCGGCGAAGAGTGGATCAACTCCGCGCCCAAACATTTAAAACTCTACGAATACTTCGGCTGGCAAGCGCCGGTGCTCTGCCACCTGCCGCTGCTGCGCAACCCGGACAAATCCAAGCTCAGCAAGCGCAAAAACCCCACCAGCATTCTCTACTACAAGGACATGGGCTACCTGCCCGAAGCCCTGCTCAACTACCTGGGGCGCATGGGCTGGTCTATGCCCGACGAGCGGGAAAAATTCACCCTCGCCGAAATGCAAGCCCATTTCGACCTCACCCGCGTCTCCCTCGGCGGGCCGATTTTCGATGTGGAAAAACTCAACTGGCTCAACGGCCTGTGGATTCGCGAAAACCTCAGCAGCGAACAGCTGGCCGAGCGCCTGCACCAATGGGCCTTTAACACCGAAAAACTGCTCAAAGTGCTGCCCCACGCCCAGCCGCGCATGAACACCCTCAGCGACTTTGCGCCCCTGGCTAGCTTCCTGGCCTCCGGCATGCTGCCGCTGAGCGAAGCCAGCTTTAGCGGCAACAAGCTCGCGCTGGAACAACAAAAGGAATATTTGCAATTTGCGCTCTGGCGGATGGAGGCATTGCGTACCTGGGAGCGGGATCAGCTGTTTGCCGAACTCAAGCTACTGGCGGAACAAATGGGCATTAAACTCAAAGACGCCCTGGCGCCGATTTTTGTGGCCATCGCGGGCACCACCGCGTCTTTCTCCGTAGTCGACTCCATGGAAATCCTCGGCCCGGATATGAGCCGCGCGCGCCTGCGCCACGCGATTAATGCCCTGGGCGGCTTTGGGAAAAACAAGCAAAAGGACTTGGAGAAGGTCTACGCCAAACTGGGATCGCAGCTAACTGATTGATTTTTAAGCACTTTAAAAATTCACGGTTAAAAATTTTGCCTTGACACCCCTTTTCCCGGTGATACAATGCGCCCCGCTTCAGGACGAAGCTCAAGACTTTGGGGCTATAGCTCAGCTGGGAGAGCGCAACACTGGCAGTGTTGAGGTCAG
>CBFGWO010000107.1:0-12221 GCA_965652595.1 uncultured Cellvibrio sp.
TACAGGGCTTTCCTCTACAGGGCTTTCGCCTCAGCGTTAAGGGCTGCCTGGCTGGGTAGGCTGGCGCGCTGAAAATCCAGCTCGTACTTGCCCGCCAGTATGTGCCCCTGAAACACCTTGCACTGTGGATAGTGCTTTTTCACCAGCTCGTAAAACTCCTTGCGCTGGTTAGCGGGCATGGCGGCCCCCAGATACACGCCACTGATGGCCTCCGGCTCAAAGGACACATCATCAAACCACTGGTCGTCATCGTGGGCTTTGCTGCTTTCGCCGCTGTCGTGAAAAAAGGCCCGCCATTCCTGTTCGCTGCTGGCAAAAGGCGGCTTTTGCAGGAACTTTTCCATAAACTTTTCGCGCGGCTCCGGGTGTTCGTTGTAGAGCACGGCGTTGAGCTGTTCCTTAAGACTGGTAATTTCCGGGCGTGTTTGTCGGTATTCCACCTGTTGCGGTGGGTTGTCACCGCACAGCGCCTGGCTGTTAAAGCGGATCACCAGGCCCCGGTGGCTGTCGCCGTAAAGGCGCCAGCAGGCCAGGTTGTCGGGTTTGGCGCTAAAGCAGCAGATGCGCAGCTGGCGAGTAAAGCGCCGCCAGTCGGCCATGAGTTCTTCCAGATCTTTTTGGCGCTGATCCACCATGCGCCCCATCAACTCCTTGAGCACCTCTTCGGCTTCCTCGGGGGAGATAAAGCGCTCTTCCTCGCGCCAGCGGCGAATCACGGTCATTAATGGCGCGTTGCCGCGTGGCTCATCGGGGGAAAAGATCATACCGGTGACGCTGCGCAACACCGAGTCCAGGATCACGTGCGGATCAAAGGTGAGCACGGTGCGATGGTCCGGCTCAAAGGGGTCGTTAAATTTGTGGGGCGCACTCCAGCGCAGGCGTTGGCTGGTGAGAATTTCCCGCGCTGTGTCAGCCGAGCAAAACTTGGCCAGATGTTCCGGGTAGTCAGGCACAGAGGATTCCTTGCTTTCTCTTCTTTTTTAATTCAGTGGTTTGTGTCTTTGCTCAAAGACTAGCAGATGGCGGCAAAATCGCTTTTATCTCGCGCAATAAATATGTCACCCGCTGGCGGCGAGGGTTAGAATAGCGCCGATTTTCGTCCCGTCCAGCTCCCCATCGAGGAATCTCCGTGAACTTTACCGGCGCCCATATTCTCTCCATCGAACAATTTGAACGCGCGGATATCCAGCGCATCTTTGAAGTGGCGGATGCCATGGAGCCCTACGCCCTCAGGCGCAAGGTCACCCGGGTGCTGGAGGGCGCCATTCTCGGCAACATGTTTTTTGAGCCCAGCACCCGTACCCGCATCAGCTTTGGCTGCGCCTTTAACCTGCTCGGCGGCGAAGTGCGCGAAACCACCGGTTTTGAAAGTTCGTCGCTCACCAAGGGCGAATCCCTGTACGACACGGCGCGGGTGCTCTCGGGTTATAGCGACGTTATCTGTATGCGCCACCCGCAAGCGGGCTCGGTGGCCGAGTTTGCCGAGGCCAGCCGGGTGCCGGTGATTAACGGCGGCGACGGCGCCAACGAACACCCCACCCAGGCGCTGCTGGATCTTTTTACTATTCGCAAGGAGCTGCGCTCCAAGGGGCGGGGGCTGGACGGTTTGCGCATTGCGATGATCGGCGATTTAAAGCACGGCCGTACCGTTCACTCCCTGTGTCGACTGCTGTGCTTGTTTAACGAGATGCAGGTGATTTTGGTGTCTCCCAAAGAGCTGGCCATGCCCGAATACCTGGTGGAAGAGTTGCGCCGCGCTGGCCATAGCGTGCAAATCACCGACGAGCTGGGGCAGAGTATTTCGCGGGTCGATATCGCCTATTCCACGCGCATTCAGGAGGAGCGTTTTACCAGCAAGGATGAAGCAGATTTGTATCGCGGTCGCTTTCGCTTGAATCAATCCATTTACACCCAGTACTGCGAACCCAATACCGTGATCATGCACCCGCTGCCGCGCGATTCCCGCGCCGATGCCAATGAACTGGACAACGACCTCAACGCCAACCCCAACCTGGCAATCTTTCGCCAGGCCGACAACGGGGTATTGGTGCGTATGGCGCTGTTTGCGCTGGTGTTGGATGTGGTGGATCAAGTAGATAACTACGCGCGTGAGGTGCGCTGGTACAACTCATTGCGCGGCGAAGCGGGTAATTAGTCAGTGGCTCTCCAGCAGCCCCTGAATTTTTTGCAGCAGTAACTCTTCTTTCAGGGGCTTGGTCAGGCAGCCGCAAATGTTGCAGCCCAGTTCCACTACTGGCCGCGATTCGCAGTCCTGATCTGACAGTAATAAAAGGGGAATGGCGGCGGTTTTGGGTGAGCGCGCCAGTTGGCGACAAAAGTCGTAATCATTCTCGTCTGCCAGGGCGGCGTCCACCACAATCACATCCGGGTGTAAATCCTTGGCAATTTCCAGGGCTTCGTTGGCGCTGTCGCTGGTGAGTATGTTGCAGCGCGATTGCAGCAGCAGGCTCAGGCGCTGGGGCGCGGCGTGTTGCGGGTCAACAATCAGCAAGGTTCTGTGGGGCGCTACTTCGTCTACCAGCGCCCGGTTGCGGCCGCTGCGTTTGGCTTTGTAGAGCGCTCGGTCGGCGCTCTTGATCAGTTCTTCCAGATCGTGCCCGGTGGTTTGGTTGCAGGTGGCACCGCCCACGCTGACCGATACCCGACGATGGGTGGGTGATACATCGTGGCGAATTTCCAGCGCATTTACCGCCTTGTTGATCGCCTCTGCCACCTTAAAGGTGCCCTCGATATCCGTCTCTGGCAGCAGCGCCACAAATTCCTCACCACCAAAACGCCCCAAAATATCCTGCGGCCGATGCAGGCAGGATTTAATCGCTTGGGTAACTTTTTTCAGGCAGGCATCGCCCGCCGGGTGGCCGTAGTGATCGTTGTAGAGCTTGAAATGGTCCACGTCGATCATCAGTGCGCTGATGGGTTGTTGTTGCCGCGCGGCCACCAGCCACTGCTGTTGCGCCAGTTCGTTAAAGGTGCGGCGGTTATAAATTTGGGTGAGGCTGTCGAGCTGGCTTAGGGCTTCGAGTTCGGCGTTAAGCTGGTTGAGCTGGTCGCGCATTTCCGCGATTCGCTCCATGGCGCGAATCTTGGCTTTGATAATCATGTAGCTCACGGGCTTGATCAGGTAATCATCGCCGCCGGCTTCTATACCCTCGCGGTAGTTTTCGTCTTCATTCAGGCCAGTGACAAAAATAATTGGAATCCAGTGGCCGCCGAGCCATTCGCGAATCAGGCGCGTGGTTTCAAAGCCGTTAAGGCCTGGCATCTCCACATCCATGATGATCATGTCCACCGGGGTGGTTTCCAGCAGTTGCAGGGCTTCTTCACCGCTGCGGGCGATCAGGGGGGTGTGGCCAGCATCGTTGATGTACTGGCTCATGGCGTGGCGCAGGGTAGCGCTGTCTTCAACCAGGAGGATCTTCATGGAGGTCTTGCGGCTCGTTATCGGGCTGGGTAGTTATGTTTCTTAGTCTAGACGCTTCTAAGTCTAGTCAGTTTGACCGTGTCTGCGCTCCAGGCGTGTTTAATGTGTGGCTCAGTAGGCAGGGCGGCGCCATTTTAGGCATCATCTGCCGGGTCGTCGATGTTTTTATCGCCAGCATGGTTGTTTTTTATGCGGCGGCGCTGGTCAGTTCACAGTCCTGGCTCCCTTGGCATTCCCCCATGAATGTTGGCGAAAGCTGTTAGCTACCCGGTTGGCCGGTGGCAATTCGGGGGCCTTTTCGGTATGTTGTGCGGCTATTTTAGGCCGGGTGGCCTCGCCCGGCATGTGCCTGTTTTCGCAGAGAAGATTGCCCCTGATGACTGACCTTAGCGCTACCGATTTTGATGATATTCGCCCCTACGACGACCAGGAGGTTCGGCCCGTTCTTGACCGCATTCTCGAAGATCCCGAGCTGGCCGAGGCGGTGGTTAAACTCCGCTTTCCGCAGCTCAGCGGCTGGTTAGGCTGGGCGCTTAAGCCACTGGTGCGTCAGGCGATGAAAAACCAGCTCAAATCCGTGAACACGGTGCTGGGTTTTCAACAGGTCGTGGAAAAGTACATGCAGCGCATGATCACCACCACCACCAGCGCACTCACTTGCTCCGGCCTCGACAAGCTCGACCCGCAGCAAGGCTATTTGTTTGTCAGCAACCACCGCGACATCGCCATGGACCCGGCCTTTGTGAACTGGACGATTTATCACGCGGGCTGCAATACCCTGCGTATCGCCATTGGCGATAACCTACTCACCAAGCCCTACGTCTCCGACCTGATGCGGCTTAATAAAAGCTTTATCGTCAATCGCTCCGCCAAGGCGCCGCGCGAAAAACTGAAAGCGGCCAAACATCTTTCGGCTTACATTCATCACTCGCTGGTGAACGATAACCACAATGTGTGGATCGCCCAGCGTGAAGGCCGCGCCAAAGACGGTTGCGATAAAACCAATTCTGCCGTGATTGGTATGTTCACCCTCAACAAACCCAAGACCATGGAATTTGGCGACTATATTCGCTCGCTCAAAATTGTGCCTGTGTCTATTTCGTATGAGTTTGATCCCTGCGATGGCGCCAAGGCGCGGGAGCTGTTTCATCAGCGCACTACCGGTAAATACCAAAAGGAAGAACACGAAGATGTTAAAAGTATTGCCATGGGCATCGCCGGGCAAAAGGGCCATGTGCATGTGGCCTACGGCGAAGTGCTGGGCGACGACTACGAAGATAACGATCAGGTTGTCGAGGCCATAGACCAACAAATTCTGGCCAACTATGTGCTCCACGCCACCAACTGTTTTGCCTACCAAATGCTGCACAATCAAGTGCCCAAGGTGAATTACTCCGACAAACAGCTGCCGTTTAATCCCGACAAGCTGGTGGCAGAGCGCCAGGCGTTTGAATTGCGCATCAATGCCATTCCCTCCGAATACCGCGACATTGCACTGGCGATTTACGCCAATCCCGTGTTGAGCAAACTCAGGTAAGGCCAGTGCTGACCGAGGCGATCAAAAAGCAAATCCAGGGCAGCTACAGCCAATTTCTGGATAGCAAAGGCATGAAGGCCCGCTACGGCCAAAAACTGATGATCGCCGAGATAGCCCGCACCCTGGGCGCCATTGATCTCGACGACGACAATGTGCGCCAATCCTCCGGCCATATTTGTGTGGTGGAGGCGGGCACGGGCACGGGTAAAACCATCGCTTATTTATTGCCCTGCCTCGCCATTGCCAAAGCCCTGGGTAAAAAACTGGTGGTGTCTACTGCCACAGTCGCCTTGCAAGAACAAATCGTCAATAAAGATTTGCCGGAGCTGTTACAGCACTCGGGCATGCACTTTAATTTTGCCTTGGCCAAGGGGCGCGGGCGCTACCTGTGTTTGTCCAAGCTCGACAACCTGATGGCGGAATACCAAAGCGGCATCAACCCCACTCGCGCACTCTACGAAGACGAATACCCGAGCGTCACCGCGCAAGCCTATGCGCTTTATCAATCCATGGTGGATTCGCTGGCGGCCAATAAATGGAACGGCGAGCGTGACACCTGGCCGCGCGCATTGGAACAAAACGAATGGCAGTTGATTACCACCGACCATCGCCAATGCACCGGGCGGCGCTGCTCCAACGTGTCCAGTTGCAGCTTTTTTAAAGCACGCGATTCGATTCACAGCGTCGATTGTATTGTCACCAATCACGACCTGGTGTTGGCCGACCTTGCACTGGGCGGCGGCGCCATACTGCCCGACCCGGAAGACACTCTTTATGTGTTTGACGAAGGCCACCACCTGCCGCAAAAAGCGCTCAGCCATTTTGCGCACCACGCGCGCATGCTCTCCACCAGCAAATGGCTGGAACAATCCAACAAAGGCTTGGGCGCGATACTCGGTGCTATCAGTGGGGCAGGGCATGTGGATCGCTTTGGCGAACAACTGCCCGCCGCGTTTATGGATTGCAAGCAGCGCCTCGAAACGATTTATCCCGCACTCGAAGCACTAACCCAAACCATCGCCTTGGAAGAGCGGCAATCCAACTACCGCTTTCCCAACGGCAAGGTGCCAGAGGATTTATTGCTTCACTGCGTGGAATTGCAACGCAGCTTTTCGCGCTTGAGCGAATTGCTCGGCAAAATGGTCAGCGAAATCGAAGAGGCCATGGAGGACCCCCATTGCCCTGTGCCGAAAATTGATTTGGAAAATCACTTCCCGGTTATTGGCACCTGGCAAGCCCGCGCCGAAGCCACTACCCAACTCTGGGCCAGCTACGCCATTCCTGATACTGAAGGCAGCGTGCCCCGCGCTCGCTGGCTTACGCCGGTGGATAGCAGCGGGTCTATGGATATCGAAGTCTGCTCCAGCCCCATACTCGCGGCGCGCACCTTGGAAAACAGCCTGTGGGACAGATGCTGCGGCGCCGTGGTCACCTCGGCCACGCTCACTGCGCTTGGGCGTTTTGATCGCTTTCAAATGCGCGCAGGCACACCACCCGAGAGCAATTACAAAGTAGTGCCCAGCCCCTTTGATTTTGCGCGCGCGACTTTGGAAGTGCCACGCTGGGTGATCGAAGCCGCCCAGGCTGATGCCCACACCGCCTCGCTGGTGAATAATTTGCCCGACACCCTGGACATTAACCAAGCCAGCCTGGTGCTATTTTCCTCGCGCCGCCAAATGCTCGATGTGTACGAACAATTGCCCGCCCACTGGCGCGAGCGCATCCTGCTGCAGGGCGATTCCTCGCGGCAGGAAATTCTGAGCCAGCACCGCGAAAAAATTGATGCAGGCGACGGCAGTATTATTTTCGGCCTCGCCAGTTTTGCCGAAGGCGTGGATTTACCCGGCGATTATTGTCGCCACGTGGTGATCGCCAAGCTCCCTTTCGCTGTACCCGACGATCCTATCGAGGCGGCGCTTTCGGAGTGGGTAGAGGCCCGTGGCGGCAATGCCTTTATGGAAATCACCGTGCCCGATGCGGCGCTTAAGTTGGTGCAAGCCTGCGGCCGTTTGCTGCGCACCGAAAGCGATACCGGAAAAATTTCCCTGCTCGACCGCCGTATTGTGTCCAAGCGTTACGGCAAAGCCATTTTGAATTCATTACCGCCTTTCACCCAGGTGATTCAATGAGCGAGCCACACCTACGCCTTGCCGAGATGTTGATAGACGTAGAAAAAGAATTGCGCGAACTGCGCTTGTGGCAATCTGAATCACCCCCTCCTGAAGCACTCGCCAGCACCCAACCTTTTGCGGTGGATTATTTGAGTTTTGCGCAGTGGTTGCAGTTTATTTTTATTCCCCGGTTTTATGTGATGATTGAAGCGCGAGCGCCTTTGCCAACCAATTGTGGTATTGCGCCTATGGCGGAGGAATATTTTGCAGTGATGGATTTGCACTCCGAGCCATTGGTTGGGCATTTGCGGCGGATTGATTTGTTGTTGACTCGGTAGTGGGGCAGGGGTGGGGTATGGGCGGTGAGACACGCCGTGAATACGTCCTTGTAGGCTCGTCGCCAACATCCATGTTGTCGACGGTCTCACCACCCATACCCCACCCCTGCCTGCGAGATCGTAGTAATCAAGCGGGAAATTTTTACCACGAAAAATCAATAGGTTGAATCAGTCAGTGGCAATTGCGATACCAGTCTCGACCGCATATTTGTATCTGACGGAAAGAGCTGATAGGTCAGAGTGGTTGACGGTAAAGGGATTTGAGCATATTTTGCGTTAGCGCGTCGTTACGGATAGCTGCCTCACACAAACACAATAGTATCTAGTGTCACCTCTAAATGTTATGGAATGAAAGAATGGCCACCTGTTTGAATTTTCTGTCAGTCGTTTTTGCGTTCGCCGCCGCCGCGAATTGGTTCTATTCAGCGAAAGTGAGAGTAAAACCAGTTGAGAAAGAGCGGGACGAGCAGGGGATGACGCCTGCAACTATTACCGTAGATGGTGCTGATGTCTTCAAATCGCTAAGGGCACAATCGAAGTGGAGTGCCATAGCCGCTCTATTTGCAGGTGGTGCAGCTGTTAGGCAGGGCATAGCCATATTAATTTAGATGCGTGCAAATTCCATAGCTACTCACAGAGCGATAGAAGTTAAATAATCTCGAAATTGAAATCAGCATTGAGAGGCAGAGCATTTTGATTGATTGGTTGAAAGTCTGGGTGAGTTCCAAGTCCTGGTTTTGGAAGTTCCGAACATGGTTAGGAAAAATTGGTTTTGCCTTCGAGCGCAGCGCGTACAAGAGAAGCGCCTCAGTCTCAAAAGCAAAGGCAAACACTCGCATTTTAGGCTCTTTCACATGGATCGGTGTGAAAAGCTTGTTTTGGGTCATTTTGGGTTTGGCAACCCTAATTTTCGTTGAGGGTTACGTCAGAAACAACCTGGCCTGGCTCTCACCACTTAGTGCAGACGACAAAAAGTTCAATATCGAGCAACTCAGACTGTACGCCCAACTGCTCACTGCAATATTCTCGATCTACTTCGCTACAATTGGAATTATACTGAGTGCCGGTTACACCAGACTTCGCCGGGATATCATCCAAATGCTCACCAACGAGCAGGTGGGTAGCGTGTATTCTCGAGTTTTGGTGCTTTCAGCGATGTTCTGTTTAGGCGCAACGGCCTTGCCTTTGTTTGGATTAGAACCCGGCCTTTTCGTTTATGCCGGCGGTACGATTTTGACTCTGTTGAGCGCTTTGGCTTTGTTTCCCTTGGGCCAGAGACTATTTAATTTCTTTGACCTAAATATTCTAGTTAGCAGCGAAATACTTCCCAACATTGCGCGCCATATCGAAGGTGCGGCAAATCGTAAGAATTCAAATTCATTGGCCAACCATCACTCAATGGCAGCGCGACTGGCTCTTGAACAACTTTCATACATTGATGATCGTGTAAAAGCTAGCAAGGAGGGTTTGGAAGATAATCTGCCTGCGTTGACCGACGACTATACGGCTTTGCTTTTGCACTACCTTCAACGAAAACACACAATAGATCAAGAAAGCTATTGGTTTCCAAGACTGAGCAAGCATAAGCAATGGTTTTTTGCGGGGGACACAGCCACGTCTATAGCTCTGCAAACGAGTAGCCAGCAACCGCTGGTTGAAGAAAAACCAGAACACCAATGGCTCGAAAACGAGATCGTCGACAGATTGGCTGGTCATATTGAGCTCGCATTTCAAGTCCGAGACTTCAATCTCGCATTAAAACTAATCGGTCGCTTCTCGACTCGTATTTCAGCTTATGCAGCACGGTTTCAGTTCGAGATTGGCATGCAAGAACTCAAGAGATTCAAGGAAATCATAGAGCAGGCTTTCGCCTCATTGAATCCCGTAGCAAATGATAAATCAGCGAAAGTACAAATTGGCATAGCAGACACATGGGCTGCGCTAGGGAGCAACCTCTGTTTAGAAACACTACGCAGAATGATTACCTTTGAGCAAGAACTGGAAAAGTTTTTTGAGAAGGACGAGTGGACCGAGAAGTCCCTGCGCTGTCTACCAGCCCTTTTGCAAGTAAAGCTCGCCTTCATCGTCGAACGCATTGAATTTGAGCAAGTGATCGAGGGGCAACGCCTTTCCAAGCCAAAATACGTCCAACAGTTGGCGGTCCAAAGTCTGTTGCAGCACTATTCAAAAGTCCTGCCTGCGGTATGCGACTTTTACCATAATTTGCTTCCAGATTTTGTAGGCTCACTCTCAAAATTGAAAATGTCCGAGTCCGCAACACAGGTTGTCCTAGCAAGCTTACATAGCCATTGGAAATTACCACGCTGGCTCGAAGAACTTGCTCAACTCGTGGGCCGGTATCGTGAGTATGGGCACTACACCGAAGAGCAGTACAAGCTGCCTGAGATAAACACTGTCGAGATGACCCAGCAGCTTGCTTCTGCCCGAGATGATGCAATTGCCCTGCTCGGCAGCGAAACCATGGTCGGGCATATCTTGGAACCAAAACACAACGATGAACTACCTGATCATTTTGGGCAGATCTACTTCGAACTGGCCGAAGCATGTATAAGCGCTCTTGAACAAAACGATGAAAGTAAGCTGGACAAGGTGCTCCCGATGTTCATGTCCCTTGCGTTTCTGGCGGCGGATTCGAGATTCGCGGACCCATCACTGGATGTAAACACCGAATTCCGACTCCATCTCATTTCAACGGTGATCAATGACTTGGCTTCAGTCTTAGGTTTTGCCATTCTTTACGGGGCATACTTCGGCAACGAAAAGTTGTCTGCGGGAGCTATAGCGAAGTTCAATGCTTGGATTGAGCACCTAACTGACAAGCAACAGTACTTCAAGAGAATGGTACTCCTCTCAAACCCGCGCAGCTTTAGTTTGAGTGCGTCGCCACGTGGTCTAATCCGGATTAACTGGAAAATGGTGTTTGAACACCGCGCGAGACAAGATGGTTTTGAGGACCAAATGGGAGTGACGAGAGGGGTGCTGCACCCAAATAAAATAGTGAGGGAGTTCCTGAAGTCTCATGCCGATGCGTCTCATCTGTTCTTTGCAGACCAGATTGTGCCGCAACTTGATCCAATTGACTTCGATATCGACTATCACATCACCAGTCTTGCGCGCCGGTTGGGTGAAGAGGTTCATCATGAAGATATTTAGATCCGAACCTTTGCGCCGACACCACTTTCACGATGTGCATCTTGGGTTAATTGATCGACTTTTGGTGAGAAGCGAGCGAGAGAGGCCTAATTTTAATCGTCGGATGTTTGATGAGGATTTTGCCAGATTGTTCTGCTCGATGAACCGCCGAGGCGGCAACCTTTTCGATATCGTCTCGAATGATGAAGAATTAACGCAAAAGTTACTTGGCGACATTAAGACGAGATATGCACCACATTCAGTTGACGAAACAATACGTGAACTGGTGGAGGAAATAGCTCAGTCGCTAATTTGGTCCGGCAGAGCGTACTTTTTCCTTCACGATGATACAGAGCAGGAAAAAATACACGTGGCTTCATTCGGCTCAGACGGCGTTGTGCGCCTCTTTGGTACGCATATTCAGTGGGTTCCCAAACGGCGGGAAAGGCACTGGGATCGAGATGACGAGGAAATTCGGAGAGAAATACGCATCTTGGATGCAGCCAAAGTAATGCGCTTCGATATGCCCACACCAATAAAACGCATGTTATCCGCACAGAACAGGACTTTGTCTGTCCTTGATAAACACCAATTTGGAGAAGCTAATTTTCACTCTCAGGCCACACACGAGACCCCGAATCCGATCAACCATTTCGATTTCCGTGTGTGGAGAGATACGCAAGAACGCGCTTTTTATCGTGCCACGCGAAGAACCGGCTGGAACGGTAGAAAATATGACTCGACAAAGCGCTCAGACTTCTTCGATTGTCACCGTCTTATCCGCTTTCGACGAAACCAACTCTTGCTAAGGGACGACATTTTGAGTCAGCTCAGTTGTGAGCTGTCAAGGGTTGGTAAAGTTTACAATACCGTATTCTCAGTTGAAATATCGGCAACCGATGAATTGCCTGGCGTAGCATACCTTAACGAATTAGAAATGAAGTTGGCGCGCGAAGAGGCAGGATTTAATGAAATCATTAACTATGTATACCAGCGTTAATGGTTGTTTCGAAATGATACAGTGCGGCAGGTTTAAATACTGACGAGTATATGGGGTGAGTATGAGGCAGCTGTACATTATTGTATTTTTTTCATGGCGATCGAATTAGGAACTTATCTCGATTTGACTCATTTCCTAACAAGGAAGCATTTATGGGCGTCTACCAAGATCAGATCCGTGGCTTTGCCAGATACAACCGTGAATTTAATCTGTCGCTGTTCAAGCTCGTTGCGACATTGAGTGATGAAGAAAGAAACAAGGATATGGGGGCTTTTTTCGGCTCTATTCAGGGCACGCTTAACCATATCCTTTTGGCAGACAGAATCTGGCTGGGGCGATTTGCTATGGCAATGCCGGAGCTGGAATCCCTCAGGGGCGCTGATTTGATTTATGAATTCTCTTCCCTGCGCCAGCAGCTGTACAGTGATTTCGAGTCACTGTTTCGCGAGCGGCAGGCGACGGATGCCGTGATTGCTGGCTGGGCCCATGAACTGACGGAGGAAATGCTGACCAAGACCATGCGTTATCGCAATGCCGCAGGTCGGGATCGGGAGCATCCGGCGTGGCTGGCGGTAACTCATCTGTTCAATCACCAAACCCATCATCGGGGGCAGGTCACGACTTTGCTTCATCAGCTTGG
>CBFGWO010000108.1:0-12024 GCA_965652595.1 uncultured Cellvibrio sp.
AAATGGCACGACATATTGCAATTGTTGAAGACGAAATCGCCTTGGCACACAACTACCGGGATGCCTTCGCTCGGCAAGGTTTTAGTGTGAGTCTTTATCACAATCGCCGCGATGCGCTCGATGCCTTTGCGCGGGCGCTGCCGGATCTGGCAATTATCGATGTGGGCCTGGGTGACGATATCGAAGGCGGTTTTGAACTCTGTCGCGACCTGCGCGCACGGGCGCCAGCATTGCCGATAATTTTTCTCACCGCGCGCGATAGCGAATTTGACGTGGTTTCCGGCCTGCGTCTCGGCGCCGATGACTACCTCACCAAGGACATCAGCCAGGCCCACATGTTGGCGCGAGTGGTAGCGCTGTTTCGACGCGTGGATGCGTTGCGCAATCCAGCAGCACCAGAGCGTGAAGAAATTCTCGAGCGCGGCCAGCTGCGTTTGAATATGGATCGTATGAGTGCCCACTGGGGCGATCAGTCGCTGGACCTCACCATTACCGAACTCTGGATTGTCTACGCGCTGGCCAAGCATCCGGGCCATGTTAAAAATCGCCAGCAACTGATGGACGCTGCGAATGTGGTGCTGGATGACAACACCATCACCTCCCACATCAAACGCATCCGCAAAAAATTTCTGCGGCTGGACCCGGCGTTTGACGCCGTGCAAACCGCTTACGGCATGGGCTACCGCTGGGATGACCGCACACCGTGAGACTGCGCCGTCAACTGATTGTCGTCAGTCTGTTAACGCTCTGCCTGCCCTGGGCTGGCTGCCAGTATTTGCGTGAAATGGAATCGGCATTGCGCGAGGGCCAGAGTCGCGCGCTCCTCGCCACCGCCGAAGCTGTTGCCAATCGCATCGCCAGCGAACCGCTGCTACTCGCCGAACTCACACAAAACGCCGCCCAGGGCGCGCCCGAGCGGCAGCTATACGCTCATCCCCTGCCCGGCCCCTTGTTGATTGATGGCTACCCACGAGATTGGCAACATCACGCATTCACTCCTCTGGCGTGGCGCTTGGGTGAGCGACAAATGCAATTGCAAGCCGCCCAGTATGAACGCCAAATTTATGTGTTGGCGGAAGTAGAAACGCCGCAAGTGCGCTACTACCACCCAGCCATGACGGATTTCAACCAAGCCGATCATCTGCGCTTGCGCAGCCTGGATCGCGATGGACGCTATCGCGATTTTGCGTTGGTGGCCAGCGCACCCGGCAGCCTCAGCGCCTTTGATTTGTTTCGCCCGCAAAGTCTCAACAACGAAGACGCCGATTTTTTCTACGCCGAAAGCACCGGTCTAGCGCACTATCGCCAGGAACACAGCATCAAAGGCGTGTGGCAGGAAACAGCGCGCGGCTATCAAGTAGAAATACAAATTCCCTGGTACCTTACCCAAGGCTATCTCGGTATCGCCGCCGTTTATCCCGATCAACACCAAACCCATTGGCTGGGTTCATTTGACGCCGAGAGCGCACCTGCACCCATTGCAAAACCGAGCGAGTCACTCACGGAAACACTGATGGTTTTTGCGAGCCAGGGTATGCGCCTGCGCGTTGCCAGCCGTAACCAATGGCTGCTGGCCGAAGCGGGTCAACTGGTAGACGAAACACAAGTCGCCGACATCGATTGGCTCACGCGACTGCTGCGCAGAATTTTGGTGCGCGAACAACTGGCCGTGTTAGACAGCCCGGAAGCAGATGGCCGGTTAAACGGAGAACTACTGATCCAAGCGCTGCGCAGCCACAAAGGCAGCGACTGGTATCAATGGCGCCAGCAATCGCTGGTGCGCGTCGCCGCACCGGTAATGGTGAACCAACAAACACTCGGCGCTGTGCTTGCCGAACAAACCAGCGACCAGCTGGTCGCCCTCACCGACACTGGTTTTCGTCGCCTGGTGTTTTACACTCTCGCCGCCAGCCTGATCGCTGGCCTGGGTTTACTCGCCTACGCCAGCTGGCTGTCGCTGCGCATTCGGCGATTGAGTCGCGCCGTAGATTCCGCGATGCGCGACGACACCACACAGGAAAACTATTTTACGCCCTCGGATGCCGTCGACGAGTTGGGCGATTTGAGCCGCAGCTATCACCAGTTGTTGTTGCGCGTGCAGGAATACACCGAATACCTGCGCAGCCTGTCAAATAAACTTTCCCACGAACTGCGCACGCCGCTGGCGGTGGTGCGCTCATCCCTCGACAATCTGGATCAGGAACAACTGCCCGATGATGCGCGCACCTACGCCGCCCGCGCGCAAGAAGGCTCGCAGCGACTCTCCGCGATTCTCACCGCTATAAGCGCCGCCAACCGCATTGAAGAAGCCATTCGCCAGGCCGAGCTGGTGGAATTTCCGCTGGATAGATTGCTGCGCGATTTGACCCAAGCCTACCAGGGCATCGCCCGGCAAACTTTGGTATGCGAGATTGCGGAGGGCGAAGACTATCGCATGACCGGCGCACCGGATCTGGTGGTGCAGATGATCGACAAACTTTTTGATAATGCCTGCGATTTTTGCCCACCCGATGGGCGCATTATGTTTTCGCTCAAGCGCGTCAAAAAATCCCTGCACCTGTGCGTCAGCAATGACGGTCCGCTGCTGCCGCAGCATATGCAACATCAATTATTTGATGCGCTGGTATCGATTCGCGATAAATCTTCCAAGGGCGAAGATGGAAAAATTCATTTGGGGCTGGGCTTGCAGATAGTGCGGCTGGTAGCGGAATTGCACGAGGCGCAGGTGATAGCGTGCAACAGAGAGGATAGGCGCGGGGTGGTGTTTGAGGTTGTATTCACCACCCACAACTCAGGCATTTAAACCAATTGAATGCCGAATTAAACAAATGCTGCGGACAAAACTAAAATGCTTAGGCAGTATCCTAGTGCTCTATTTGATGGGTGTCCCTGACACTGCTAAAAGTCAAATCCAACATTTTCCATTCACCTTCTATGTGCTGGTAGACCTCGGTTACGGTAAATTGAGTGGAGACTTCATTGCCGCCGACCACCGCGTCCAGGGTGATGCGGCTCCAGACAATCGCCGTATCGCCAAACAGCTCTACCGCCACATCATGCACATCGGCTTTTTTGTACCAAATCCTGCCTGACTCAACTACTTCCAATTCCCGGTCTTTTTTCCAGGTGCCACTCATATGCACAAATTTTGATTTTTCATGAAAAAGATTTTCAAGTTTTTTCACATCCTTGTCGGACAACCACTGCCATTTTGCTTGAGAAATTTCCCTGACAGCCTGTTCGTGTGAAGACGTCTGCGCAAAACACACGGACGAGACGAGGAAAACGATAAGAAGGCCAATTTTTGATAACCGCATAGTAGCAATACCTTTTTAGATGAAAAGAAAATAGCCCGGAAAACTTGAACAAACTATTGGAGCTGGCCAAGTAGTCGCTGGGTTTTTTGTGCTGCATCGGCACTCACCTCACTATGCAGAACATCGACAAATGCCGATAACTGCTGAATCGTCAGGCCAACATTCAGTGACACCCTGAGATGCGCATTCAATTGAGCCTCAGTCCCCTCCAAAGCCGCAAGCACACTGATGGTCGTCAGCTGACGATCCTGATAGCTCAATACATCTCGTACAAAGATGTCACCAAACAGGTGCTCCTTTAAAAATACATCAATAACAGGTGCAAACTGCGCATAGCCACTGGGGTTATGGGTAAGGTCCCTGCCTGTAATTTCGTTGCGAACACGATTGCCGTAGGCATTTGCGTTGTAGTTTTCCGGTAACTCACTCGCTTCTTTCCCTGGCAGGTCTTTAATGCCTTGTGCTTTTCTTTGTTCCAACGTTTCAATCAACGTATTGATGCCATTCAGACTGCGGGGGAACCCGGCATAGGCGTAGAGGTGAATCATCACTTCCTTGATCTCATTGATGCTCACGCCAGCATCCAGAGCGGTATGCAATGCAGGCTTTAGCTTTGCAATATCTCCTGTCGCAGTGAACGCAGCTACCGGAATAATTTTTTGTTGCCGCACACTCAGCACGCTGTTGGCGGGAACTGCTTGTTTATCGATGCGCACGGCGTGATGTTCCGGTAGCTTAACCTTTTCCATCCAGATCACGGACTCTCCCTCGCGCGGCACAGGGCTAATTGCCAGGTGACTCATTGCGCTGTGCTCGCTTGCACCATGCCAGTGTTTGACGCCGGGCGGGCACCAGATCACATCTCCCTTACGGATAGTTTGCACCTCACCACCCCATTCCTGGGTGCGCCCCTCACCCTCCACCACAATTAAATACTGTCCATTGGGGTGACTATGCCAGTTGGAATAAGCTCCCGCCTCAAACGTGACGATAGACGGTGCAACATTTCCTTGGGAAGGCATTACCGGGTAGCGTGAGAAGCTGACTTTGCCGGTAAATTTATCGGCCGATGAATAATTAACACCCAGGGAATTTTCGCGGGTAATCACCTGCGACTCGACAAATGCATCACCCGCAAATACCAAAGTATTTATCCACAAAATCGTGCAACAAGCAGCTAGCCGAAACCACATAACGCTATCCTTTACGCAGCGATTTTAGAAATGGTTGTTCATAAAGCCTTTGCCCGGTGGCCCTGTAAATTGCATTGGCAATTGCTGGAAATACCGGCGGAAAGGGTGGCTCGCCGAGTCCGGTGGGATCAACAGAGTTTTCTACAAAATGGCAGTCAATTTTTTGGGGAATTTCGTTGATGCGAATCATTCGGTAACGATCAAAGTTTCGCTTGTCAGGCACACCATTGGTAAATGTCATTTCGCCATAAAGTGCGACGCCAATAGCATCAATTACCGCGCCCTCCACCATGTTCCTTGCCGAATCAGGATTTACCACTATGCCGCAATCTGAAGCGCTGTATACATTTTCAACTTTCAGCTCGTCCTTTGACTTTGCGAGGGTGACTACTTGTGCCGCGTAGGAGTTGTGACAAAAATAGGCAGCGACGCCCTTAGGCGTGCTTTTTGGCATAGCATCCCAGCCGGATTTTTCACGCACCAGCCTTAATACCCCGGCATAACGCGCAGGATCATAGTCATTGTTTTGGCCTACAGGATTGGTCTCGGCCCGCTTTAACAATTGCAAACGAAAATCTATGGGGTCGACGCCAGCCAACTCCGCCACTTCATCAAGAAACGATTGCTCAGCCGAGGCCATAAAGTTTGAACGTGGTGCCCGAAAAGCACCGGTGGAAATATTGGAATCAATGGCGAGCCCTTCGGCGAGGTAGTTATCTACCGCTCCGGCGGGAAAACGATTTTCGTGAATGCAGTGCTCGGGCACTCCCACGCCACTCACTTGATAGGCGACCAACTGCTTGTTCTCATCCAGTCCAGCTTTGATGCGCACGGTATAGGTCGGACGATAGATGCCCATGGTCATGTCGTCTTCACGGCTATAGATCAGCTTAACCGGTGCCTTCACCTGCTTTGAAATCACTGCCGCTTCGACCATATAGTGGGAGTAGGCACGTCGACCAAAGCCGCCGCCCATACGGGTAAACTCAATATGTATTTTTTCTTTCGCAATACTGAGTCGGGTGGCAAGGGTATCGAGAATAAACTCTGGCGCCTGCAGCGGACCTGCAACATGCACTCCCTGCTCGGATACATCGGCAAAAAAATTCATTGGCTCCATGGTGTTGTGCGCAAGATAGGGCGCAAAATAAGTGCGCTCAATAAGGCTATCCGCCTTGGCAAAGGCGCTTTTCACGTCGCCGTCCGCACGCAAGACAGGCAATTCACCGCTCAAGGCTTGATCCATTTTTTGACGATGGTCACTGGTGCTCTCCAGCCCACCAGGCACAGTGACAGTCACATTGGTGCCAAAGCGATTCATGGTTTCGGTGCGGGTAGGCAAGGTTTTCCACTGGGCCTTAAGCGCTTTTTTGGCTTTCATAACATGCCAGGTTTTATCGCCGACAATAGCAATAAGACGGGGAAAAGCGTTGGTATCAAAAAAGTTCTTGTGATAGTCGGGCAACATGGATTCAAAAATAAAAGCATCGACAATTCCCTTCATTTTTTTGAGTTCGTCGAGATTGGCGGATTCCACCGTTTGGCCAAAGGCTGGCGGGTGTTCGATCATGGCGACCAACATGCCGTCAGTGTGATAGTCAAGCCCGAACAACGGCTTGCCGGTGACAATTTTTAAACCCTCCAGATTCTTGCGCGATTGACCAATCACGCTGAAGTTTTCCACTTTCTTCAATTTCACTTCCTTGGGAGCAGGCAACTGCGCCGCCAGAGAAGCCATTTGCCCAAAGCTGGCACTTTTACCGCTTTGCGGGTGTGAGAGCAGGCTATTTTTAACGGTGATTTCATCCAAGGGCACTTGCCATTTTTCTGCGGCGGCCTGCACCAGCATCTGGCGGGCACCGGCACCGGCCGTGCGCAGACTTTGCCAGGCGCGACGGATGGATTGACTGCCACCGGTAAACTGCCGCTCATAGGCACGGGCGTCATAATGACTTTGTTTAGCCGTTATATGCTTCCAGTCAGCGTCCAGCTCTTCAGCGAGAATCATCGGCATGGAAGTCATCAGGTTTTGGCCGAACTCCGGATTGGGCACCATCGCGGTTATCTCACCGGAGGGCGCAATAAGCAGGTAGGCGTTGAATTCGAACGGCTGTTCGGCCTGGGCCGCTGGCGTTGTTTCATCTGCCATTACCGAAGCGCTTAGCCAGTTGAAACTGATCATCAGCCCACCGCCCGCTGCGCTGGCCTTGAGGAAAGCGCGGCGATCTACGGCAGTTTTCAGTGAGGGTGCGTGGGAGAGATTCTGATTGCTCATGGGAAGCTCCTAGCCTTTGGCCGCGGCTTTGATGGCGGATTTTATGCGCGGGTAGGTGCCGCAACGGCAGATGTTGCCAGACATAGCCGCATGGATGGCGGCATCGTCAGGGTTGGGATTTTGCGCCAGGAGCGCCGCCGCCGACATGATTTGGCCGACCTGGCAGTATCCACACTGGGCCACATCCTGCTCCAGCCATGCTTGCTGCACCGGGTGCTCGCCGTTTTTCGAGAGTCCCTCGATGGTAGTAATTTTGCTTTCGCCTACGGCGGAGATGGGGAAAATACAGGAGCGCATGGCGTTGCCATTGACATGTACCGTACAGGCTCCGCATTGGGCTATGCCGCAACCAAACTTGGTGCCCAACAGCTGTAACTCATCTCTCAGCACCCACAGTAGAGGCGTGTCGGCATCGACATCCAGGGTGCGCTTTAGCTCATTGATGGTGACTGTGTAGCTAGGCATAACACCTCCTCATTTGGCGGGCCAGGATTTAGAGGATACTAGGCACTAATGACACCGCTAACAAGATCACAAATAGGGATAGATTGTTGAGAAATTTTCACAAGTAGAAGGGGGCGCCACCTTGGCGGCTGCACACCAGTGACTTCAGTCTTTGTGGCGCAGCGCCTCAAGGATAATCGGGAAAGCACCCGAGGCTGGTTTGCGACTGGAATAGTAGAGATGGTAACCCGTGTAGGGCTGACACCATTCGTCCAGCACCCGAATGAGCCGTCCGGAATTCAGGTGTTCCAGAGCCAAATCTTCAGGTAAATAGGCCAGGCCCTGACCTGCCAAAGCCGCCCTCAGAATAGGCGTCACACTGTTGTAGATCCATTGGCCAGTCACCTTCACCTTGAGTGATTGCTGGCCGTTATCAAACTCCCAGGGCAAGAGTCCACCGTGGGTGGGCAGGCGCAAGTAGATGCAGCTATGCCGAGCGAGGTCCTGGGGCAGCTTTGGCATTTCGCGCCCGGCAAAATACGCCGGTGAGCCCACAACAGCTATGCGTGCATCCGGCCCGATACGCACCGCAATCATGTCGTTGTCCACCTCATCGCCCAAGCGCACACCGGCGTCGTAGCGTTCGGCGGCAATGTCTGTGCGGGCGTAGTTCACTGTGACCTCAACAGTGATATCCGGGTATTGGGGTAAAACCTTGGCGAGTTTTGGCCAGAGAATACTGTTGGCGGCGTGCTCGGCCGTGGTAATCCGGACTATCCCTGCGGGCTTATCGCGCTGCTCGCGTACCGACGCCAATTCCAGATCAATTTCATCAAAATGCAAGGCAACCCGTCGATACAAACGTTCACCCGCCTCGGTGGTGGACACACTTCGTGTAGTGCGATTCAGCAGGCGTACGTCCAGCCGCGTTTCCAACGCGCGAATAGCGTGACTGAGTGCAGAGGTAGAAATCCCCATTCTCGCTGCGGCCCGGGTAAAGCTACCTTCTTGCGCAACGCGTACGAAGGCGAGTAAATCACTGTAGTTGTTTTGGGTGGCCATTATTTATTACCAAGCCTGCTTGTCTTCAGGGTTAATAATTTCCGTTGCCAAACCCTCGCCAAACTCAATGCTTTCTTTAACCGCGTTATCGATAAAAATTGCACCCGTATCTGCGCCCTGAATGAACAGCGGTGCGCTTGCGGTTTGATCACTGAGGCTGACGTTGCTCAGCTGGGCCTCGTACACCTGATTCAAATTCAAGGCGCGATCCTGCGAACTTAGATTGACATTGGTCAAGTACAGATCCTTAACGCGAAGGAAGCGCGCGCCTACCTGCGCGTTCTTGATAGTGATATTTTCCAGATGAATATTCTCCAACCATTTTTCCGGCAGGCCGATAAACGAAATGCCGGTAGGTACTTTATCGACCGTCACATTGCGAATATAGATATTGCGCACCGCCGGTGAAGGCCCCATAGCGCTCGGACCTGTATAGAAAGTATTGACGTTGATTGCTTCCAGCGTAATGTTTTTCATTTCAATATCCTGCACATAAATATTCTCGATTATATTGCCGCGCCCGCGTTCAGTTTTAAAACGTATGCCGCGATCAGCGCCGTCGAAATAGCCATGGTGCACATAGACGTTGCGAATGCCGCCAGAGGTTTCGCTGCCAAACACCACGCCACCACTGCCGGTGCGCACATTGATGGCTTTGAAGTGGCGCACCACGACATTTTCGGTGGGAATATTGATTTGCAAACCGTCTTCGTTGAGGCCGGATTTGATAACCACCGCATCGTCGCCGGTTTCCAAATGGTTGTATTCAAGTAACACATTTTTAGAGGAATCCACCACTATGCCGTCGCCGTTGGGCGCTTCCAGACTGTTGACGCGAATACCGCGCACTATGGCGTTTTCGCTGTAAACAAGATGAACGTTCCAAAATGGTGTGTCGTTAAGCGTAACCCCTTCCACCAGAATATTCTTGCTCTGCCAGAACACCATAAATCCAGGGCGCACACCTTCCATACCCGAGCCTTTGCCAAAATCCCTGCGCGACAGCGGTGACTTGGCGGCAGTAGCGCGAGGTGGTGGACCGTAGGTCTTGTACCAATCCCACCAGAATTTGCCTTGACCGTTAAAAACGCCCTGACCGGTAATTGCGACATTTTCTGTTTTGTAGGCGTAGATCAGCGGCGAGTAATTGAGCGCTTCTACCCCTTCGTGACGCTGCAACACCACCGGCAAATAATCATCGCGATTACTGCTGAACACCACCTCAGCACCGCGCTCCAGATGCAGATTGATGTTGCTCATCAAATGAATCGGGCCGGTGAGCCATTTGCCGCGCGGGATCACCACCTTACCACCGCCCTCTTTGTTGGCCGCTGCAATAGCAGCGTGAATAGCCTGGGTATTGATGGGTGATTCAGCTTCACTTTTCGCCATAGGCTGAGCGCCGAAATCACGAATATTGAAAACCTGCTCAGGAATTGTTGGCCGAGTTAATTGCGGCATGGGAAAAGGCGCGGTAACAGGTGCGATCTCACTGGGAGTGTTAGCCTGAACCGGCAGCGTCAGTAGCACAGCGCACATCAGCGCCACGGAAAAGGTTTCTACCAGCCAACCAAGCTGGTGCCGGATAGCAAACTTATTAGGTTGATTCATCGAATTCCCCCTTTATTTATCACGCATACAAACTGCGTTTTGTAAACACACGGTCACAGCCTCACCGAAAGCCCATCGCCCAACGAGCGACGGTAAGCGGAGAACGCAGGCACCAGGCCCATGAACACACTCAAGCCCAGAATCACGCCGCACAAATACAAGGTTTGCACCTGCAAAGGATTTATCTGAATCAACAAGCCCATATGCTCGGTCAGCAGCGGTTGGACAAGCCAGAGGCCCAACACCAAGAGCGCCAGTCCGCCCAACAATCCCAGCAAGCTGAGCAACAATACCTCCAGCTCCACCAACAAAAATAGATAGCCGGGGCCTGCGCCCACTGCGCGCAAAATGGACATTTCCCGCTGACGCTGTTGCATGGCGGCGAGCAGGCTGGTCATCACACCAATTAGCGAGGCTAGCAGCACCATCAACGCAATCACCTGCAGAAGTTTTTCGGCCACGCCCATGATTTGCCAGAGTTCGTTAAGGGCCACGCCGGGCAATATCGCCATCAGCGGTTCCTGCCGATATTGGTTGACCTGGCGCTGCACGGTAAAAGTGGCACTGCGGGATTTAAGCCCCACCAGCACCGCTGTGATACTGGTCGGCGTGAGATCCCGCTGCTGCGCCTCCTCCGCCGATACCGAAACGCCCGGCAGGGGCATGCCCTGTTGCCAATCCAGATGAATCGCCTCTATACCTTCAAGGCTGATATGCAGGCTGCGATCGACCGGCGTGCCTGTGGGTTTGAGAATGCCCACCACCCGAAAGGGTTTGTCGCTGTGTTGATGCAAGTTCACCGCGCCAGTGCCGTGGGCCAACACCAGTTCATCGCCCAATTGATAGCCTAGGCGCCTGGCCACCTCCGCACCCAGCACCACATCGAACAGCTCAGCAAAGGGTGCACCCTCGGTAAATTGCAGCGACTGGTCGCGGCCATAGCGATAGTGCACAAAATAGTCTGTGTTGGTACCCACGACACGATAGCCGCGATGGGAATCGCCCAGCGACAGAGGCACAGCCCAGGCTACCGCCGAGTGCTTGGCGATTTCCTGATAGCTGTGCCAACTGATGTTGTTGGTGGCATTGCCCAAACGAAACACCGAATAGAGCAGCAAATTTAATTGGCCGGAGCGAGCACCAATAATCAAATCTGTGCCCGACAGGGTTTGCTGAAAACTCGTGCGCGCTTGGGAGCGCAGATGTTCTATGCCAATTACCAGCGCCACGCTGATCATCAGCGATACCAAGGTCAAGAGCACACTGGTGCGCCGGTTCCATAAACTGAGTCGCGCCAATTTAATCAACATCAGCAGGCCTCCTTTCTGTGCGCCCTGTCGCAACACAAAGAGAGCTCGCGCATATCCAGCGCGCGATCAAAGCCACTTTGCAGGCTACGATCATGGCTGACAAAAATCACCGTGCTCTGGGATTCGGCGGCTGTGTCCATCAGCAATTGCATGAAGGCATCGCGGCTGTCGCTGTCGAGGGCGGAGCTGGGTTCATCGGCAATCAGTAATTCCGGGCGAGTAAGCAGCGCCCGCGCCACCGCCGCCCGCTGCTGTTGGCCAAGGCTCAAGTTGAGCGCTGGCTGATCAAACAGCGAGGGCGAAAGACCCAAGGCTTGCAACAACACCTGCGCACGCTGGCGCATGTCAGCTGGCCCTTGAACACCCGATGCAAACTGACCGCCAAGCAACACATTGTCGAACAGGCTCAAATAGGGGATCAGGTTGAACTGCTGAAAGATAACCCCGATATGACGGGCGCGAAACCGGTCGCGCTGGCGCTGGCTCATCTGCGCCGTGTCCTGGCCCAGTAAGAGCAACTGGCCGGGCGCGGCCACAGTGACGCCCGCCATCAGATTGAGCAGGCTGGTTTTGCCCGAGCCGGATGGCCCGTAGATAAACAGTCGCTCGCCCTGCGAAACGGTAAGCGCGGGAATATCCAATACCAGAGGCCCGCGCGAGGACCAGCGGAATTGCAGTTGTTGCAGATCGACGACAGGAGCTTTTGTAATGTTTTGAGTGTTATCCAGGTTTTGCATAAATCAGGGAACTCGCTTAGTGTGGTCGGCCTCTATGATGTCATTCCGTCCCCCGAGTTTCCTCCGGGGATTTTT
>CBFGWO010000109.1:0-11895 GCA_965652595.1 uncultured Cellvibrio sp.
TAGTTGTGTGCCAAGGCGATTTCGTCTTCAACAATTGCAATATGTCGTGCCATTTTTTTTCCCGGTGGTGTAGGTCTTGGGGCGAATAGCTCGGGAGACACGCCGTAAACCCCTCCTTGGGGGCTAAGCGCCAACATCCTGTTGGCGATTGTCTCCCGAGCTATTCCCCCCAATCCCCAGCCAGACCATTCTAATTTGAGGGAAAGTTAAAAGCGGTGCTTTGCCACAATTGGTCAGAATTGATCAGCAGTTTAGCGTTTTTGCTCCCCGGCGCTGCCCCAATCTCCCTGTTTACTAACCCTGTCAATCTTCCAACCACTTTCTGACAGGAAACAGGATCATGTGCTTTCACCGGCGTCGTATTCCCAAACATCTACTGCTCGAAGCACCCGCCAGCGGGTTTCATTATGGGCGCGCACTTAAATGGTTCTTGGTGCTGATACTCGCGGTGATGCTCGCCGTTATCGCCAGTGTTGCGGCCGCTAGTGTGCATGAATCACCCAGCGCGGCCACCAGCGGCAGCCTCTACTTGCGCAATTCCGAGGCAGAGTTGAGTCGCGCATTGCACCACGAAAGTCAGGCCCAGGTCACCATCAAAGGTATGCTCGCCAAAGTGGTGTTGCGCCAGACCTTTGAAAACACCAGCGACGACTGGGTGGAGGGCATTTACGTTTTCCCGTTGGGTGAAACCGCGGCGGTGAATCGCATGGTGATGGAAATCGGCGAGCGCCGCATAGTGGCGCAGATCAAAGAGAAGCAGGAGGCCCAGCGCATTTATCAGCAGGCCAAAGCCGAAGGGCGTCGGGCGGCGCTGACCGAGCAGGAGCGGCCCAACCTGTTCACCCAATCCATCGCCAATATCGGCCCTGGTGAAGTGGTGACTATTGAGCTGCATTTTCACGAGGCGGTGAGCTACGCCGATAACACCTTTCGCTGGCGCCTGCCCACCACCCTGACCCCGCGTTATATCCCCGGCAATCCTTCGGTGAGTGATGACCTTGGCAGCCTGCCCATCACCCAGCCAATCAATGGCTGGGCTGTTAATAGTTGGGCTATGCCCACCGATCAGGTGCCCGATGCCCATCGCATTACGCCGTTTATGGACACCCGCAACGCCCAGGGCGATGCGCCTTTTGCACGCGATGGCAAACCCGGCCCGCGCAATCCCATTCGCATTCAATTGCGCCTGGATGCGGGCTTGCCGCTGGCGGATATTCGCGGCAGCTATCACCAGTTACGCTTGCACAAGAGTGGTGATGTTCATCGCATAGTCACCACCCCCGAAGTGATTCCCATGGATCGGGATTTTGAAATCACCTGGAAAACCCCCGCCGGCCAGGCGCCAGACGCCGCTTTTTTTACCGAAGAAATTAACGGCGAGGACTACGGCCTATTGATGGTGCTGCCGCCCCAGCAAGCGCTGCAACAGCGGCTGCCGCGCGAGGTGATATTTATCATTGACACCTCTGGTTCCATGGGTGGCACTTCTATTGTGCAGGCGCGCCAGAGTTTGTTAATGGCCTTGGGGCGGCTGCAATCCAACGACAGGTTTAACGTTATTGAATTCAATTCCGGCCACTACCCCTTGTTTGATCAGGTGCAGTATGCAGGCGGCCGGGAATTGCAGGCAGCGCGGCGTTTCGTCGAGGGGTTGCAAGCCAGGGGCGGCACCGAAATGGCGGGTGCTCTGCAAGCGGCCATGGCCGCCCCGGCGCCCGAGGGCTACCTCAAGCAGTTGGTATTTATCACCGACGGCAGCGTGGGTAACGAGGCCCAGTTGCTGCAACAGATCCATCAGCAACTGGGCGACGCGCGCTTGTTTACTGTGGGTATCGGCTCAGCGCCCAACAGCTACTTTATGCGCAAGGCAGCGGAGTTTGGTCGCGGCACCTTCACCTTTATTGGCAGCCAACAGGAAGTGGGCGAAAAAATGCAGGCGCTGTTCAGCAAGCTCGAAAGCCCGGTGTTGAGCAATCTGCAAATCGAATGGCCCATGGGCCTGAATGCGGAAGTCTGGCCTAAAAAATTACCCGACTTGTATCAGGGCGAGCCGCTGTTGGTGAGCGTTAAGTTCGCGGGCAAGCTGCCTCCCGGCACCCAGGTACGCTTGAGCGGCCAGCAGGCAGAGCGGGCCTGGGTGCGGGATCTGGCGCTTACGCCCGCCAACAGCAAGCGCCCCGCTGCGGGTGTAGCCCTCCGCTGGGCCAGGGCCAAGATAGACGCCTTACTGGATGACAAAACCCGAGGTCGCCATGAGGATGAGGTGCGTGCCCAGGTGCTGCAACTGGCGCTTGAACATCAGCTCATTTCTCCCTACACCAGCCTGGTGGCGGTGGAAGAAGTGATCAGTCGTCCGCTCCAGGCCGAGCTGAATACCGAAGCCGTGCCCAATCTGTTGCCTCACGGCCAAACGCTGCGCGCCTTGCCCTACCCGCAAACCGCCACCGACGCGGGTTGGCAGCTGCTATTGGGGCTGCTCGCGTTCTTTGGGCTTTTGGCGCTGCGCTATCAGGCGCGTCTTGTTCGGGCCAGGGTAGAGGGAAGAGTTCAGCCCATTCCCGCCGGACTTCATCCCGAGGAACCAGGGGTATGAAACTCCTCAAAACCCACGGGCGCGGCCTCTTGTCTGCGCTCTTGCTGGGGCTGGTGGCCTGGCACTGGGGTAGCGCCGCCTGGATTCACCTCAAGGCCCAGTTGGCGCAACAACTGATCGCCCGCGCCTGGGATAGCACCCTGGCGGGCGAGGCCCAGGCCAAACCCTGGCCCTGGGCCGACACCTGGCCGGTAGCGCGCATGGATGCTGATGGCCAAGCGCTTTATGTGTTGGCGGGCGCCCAGGGCAACTCCCTTGCCTTCGGCCCCGGCCACTTGATGGGCTCGGCCCTGCCGGGGGAGGGTTTAACCGTAATTGGCGGCCATCGGGATACCCACTTTCGCTTTTTGCGCGATCTGGCACCGGGCCAATATCTGCGGCTGCAAACCGCGGCGGGGGAGCTGCTCAGCTACCGCATCACCCACTTGGAGGTGGTGGATGTGCGCAGCCAGCCACTGCTGGTAGACACCCAGGCCCAGGGACTGCTGCTGGTAACCTGCTACCCCTTCGATAGCCTGGACGCCAACGGCCCACTGCGCCTGCTGGTGTGGGCCCAACCCGATAGCGCGACTGCAAGCTTGACACTGTGAAGATTTGTCACAAAGCGTCAGAATGGCCCCCTTGTTACCGGTAACTTGAGCTAAGGTTAATGCACTGATCCTGTGCTGAAGCATTCGCGTAACCACAGCCTTGGTGCATTTATCCGGGACTTATGACTTAACGATGGATTTGGTTAAAAGGGGATTCCTATGCTGTTCTTGCTGTCGCTCGTGCTGATTCTGGTATTGATTACCCTGCTGCTTTACCACCGCGTTTCCCTGCCGCTGGGTTCGGCGCTCTTGGTGCTGGGTTGGGCCGCAGTGGGCCTTATCAGCCCCTGCTTCTGGTCACTGTGGGCGGTGATTCCCCTGGCGGTGGTGCTGCTGGTGCTCAATGTCCCGGTGCTGCGTCGCCCCATCCTCTCGGCACCTGTGTTTGGCATCCTCAAAAAATCCATGCCCAGCATGAGCGTCACTGAGCGCGAAGCCCTGGAGGCGGGCACTACCTGGTGGGAAAAAGACCTGTTCAGCGGTCGTCCCGACTGGCAAAAATTCAGTGAGATAGCCCTGCCGCAACTCACCGCCGACGAGCAGTCCTTCCTCGATAACGAAGTCACCCAGCTGTGTGACCTGATCAGCGAGTGGGACGTTTACCAAACCAAAGACCTGCCCGCCGAAGCCTGGCAGTTCCTTAAAGACAAGGGCTTTCTTGGGCTGATTATTCCCAAGGAATTCGGCGGCCGTGATTTCAGCGCCTACGCCCAAAGCCGGGTCATGAGCAAAATCGCCAGCAACTCAGGCACAGCGGCGGTAACTGCCATGGTGCCCAACTCCCTGGGCCCAGGTGAACTGCTGATGAAGTACGGCACCGAAGCGCAAAAGCAGCGCTGGCTGCCGGGCCTGGCCAAGGGCATTGAGATTCCCTGTTTTGGCCTCACCGGCCCCGAAGCTGGCTCTGATGCCGGTTCCATCCCCGACACCGGCATAGTCTGCAAGGGCGAGTTCGAAGGCAAAGAAGTCATTGGCCTGAAGCTTACTTTTAATAAACGCTGGATCACCCTGGCGCCGGTTGCGACGGTAGTGGGGCTGGCCTTCAAGCTCTACGACCCTGAAGGCCTGCTGGGCGACCCCAGCAAAACCGAATACGGCATTACCTGTGCGTTGCTGCCCGCCAACCATCCGGGGGTGGAAATCGGTCGCCGCCACAACCCCGGCTCGCCCTTTATGAACGGCCCGGTAAATGGCAAAGACGTGTTTATTCCGGTGGATTGGATCATCGGCGGCGCGCCCATGGCGGGCAAGGGCTGGCGCATGCTGATTGAATGCCTGGGTGCCGGGCGCGGTGTGTCCTTGCCTGCGCTGTCCACTGCCAGCGGTGAAATGAGCTACCGAATGGTGGGCGCTTTCGCGCGTATTCGCCGCCAGTTCAACACCGAAATCGGTAAGTTCGAAGGTGTTCAGGAGGCAACCGCCGATATCGCGGGCGGCGCCTATATGCTGGAGGCCATGCGCCATCTGGTCACCAAGGGCCTGGAAACCGGCGCCCCCTCCGTGATGACCGCCATGGCCAAATACCACGCCACCGAAACCATGCGCCGCATCGTCAACCACGCCATGGATGTGGTGGGTGGTCGCGCTATCCAGCTGGGCCCGCGCAATTTCCTCGCCTATCCCTACCAGAGTATTCCGGTGGCGATTACCGTGGAGGGCGCCAATATCCTCACTCGCTCACTGATGATTTTTGGTCAGGGTGCCATGCGCTGCCATCCTTATTTGTTTGAAGAGATGCAGGCCATGCAGAACCCGGATCAGACGGAGGGCATCAAGGCGTTCGATCGCCTGTTTATCCACCACCTCGGCCATGTGTTCAGCAATCTGGTGCGCACCAAGGTGCTGGGTCTTACCCGGGGTCGCCTGAGTGCTGTGCCTGCCAATGCGGATAGCTTCAGCAAGCGCTGGTACCAGCGCATCAACCTGCTGAGCGCCTCCTTGGCGGTGACCTCTGACTTTGCCCTTGCCATTTTGGGCGGCAACCTCAAGCGTCGCGAACTGCTCTCGGCGCGCCTGGGGGATGTGCACAGCCAGCTGTTTATTGCCTGCTCCGTCCTCAAATACCACAGCGCTCACCCGCGCAGTCGCGCCGAGGATGCTCACGCGGAATATGCCCTGACCCAGGCGCTTTACAAAGCTCAGGAGGCGCTGATTGACTTTTACGACAACTTCCCCGCTCGCCCGGTAGCGGCCATGCTCAAGCTGGTCACTTTTTCCGCCGGGCGTCTGGTGCACAAACCGGACGATGATCTGATTCGCGAGTTGGGCGATCTGATCATGGAAGAAAACCCGGTACGTCAGGATTTGGGCCGCTTTGTTTACGTCACCCAGAACGCTGAACATGCCACTGGCCGGGTCGAGAGCACCTATCAGATGCTGCTGGCGTTGGGCGAACTCTGGCCGCGCTTCCTGCGTGCCCAGAGCAAGGGCGAAGTGCAGGGCGACAGTTTTGAAGCGCGGGTGAAGGATGCCGCTGACAAGGGGATTATTCCGACCGAGGCGGTGGAGCCTCTGTTGGCCTATGACGCCCGCCGCTATGACGCTGTACTGACGGATGCCTTCGACAAGTTGTGAAGCCGCGTGTGACGCGGGATAAGCTGAAGCCCGGTCAAGCCGGGCTTTTTTGTATCTGCGCTAAACGCTGCCTGCGAGTAGGGTGCAGTTTCGGCCCTGGCTCTTGGCTTGATAAAGAGCCTGGTCTGCCCGCTTGAAGCCGCTGTCGAAGCTTTCATCCTCGCCTATCACGGCAATGCCCAGGCTGGCTGTAATGGTGAGCGGCTTTTCGGGCTCGAAAGTGGAGTCGCTGATCAGGTTGCGCAGCTTTTCGGCGAGGCTAAAAGCGCGGCTGGCGCTGGTATCCGGGCAGAGCAACACAAATTCCTCACCACCCCAACGGGCCAGCAGATCCCGCTCGCGCACATGTTGTTTCAACAGCTGGGCCGCATCGCGCAGCACTCTATCGCCTGTGTCATGGCCGCGACGGTCGTTAATGCGTTTGAAATGGTCAATATCCAGCAGAATCAGCGTGCAGCCCGCGAGCTTGTCGAGACCCCATGCTTCAATTGCCTGACTGAAACCATGGCGATTCATCACCCCGGTGAGGGCGTCGGTGGTGGAGAGTTTGCGCAGCTTTTCCCGTTCGCTTTGCAGGCGGCGGTTGTTGCTATCCAGTTCGGATATGCGCTGTTGGTCCAGACCGCTCTGGCGGCGCAATTGCGCCAGGCGCAGGATGACGAAAAAGCTTGCCACCGCCATCCACAGGGCAATGATCGCCTGATACCAGTGCTCCGCCGAGATCCAGTCCCCTTCAAATTCCAGATGGGTCACTTTCAGCAGATGCTCGCCTTCCTTCATCTGGCCTTCAAAATCCAGCCCTATGTTGATGACATTACTCAGGTCGCGCTGCGCCAGTTGGCGCGGCAGGTCGTACTGGCCCACCCACCAGTCGGCCACCTTGAACTCATTCAATTCGATGCTGACCTCTGGTTGAAAATCCGCCATGCGCAGGGTGACAAAATGGAACTTGGTGCTGTTGTAGTCATCTGGCGATGATAGGCGGGGATCAAACTGGCGCATGTAAAAACGCATACGTGTCTCTGCGCCTTGATATTCAACGCCCAGCTTGATGCGTTGGTAGCGCGTCAGGTCTACACCCAGGCGCGGGTTTTCGGACAACAACAGATTAAAGCTGCACACCAGGGGGATGGTGTTATCACGGACCAAACAATAGGTGGTGTGTGTCTGCCAATCGCGTAGCTCGCCGTAGTTGGTGGCGCCAGGCGGGTAATTGGAATACACATAGGTAATCAGCTGTTGGTCACCCGGAATAAGTCGCAGGCGCTTGTCCGGCAGGTAGCCGTGCAGGAGGGTGGCAGCGAGGGTGAGGGCGATGGCAACCAATAGCCCGTAATTGAGGTACTTCAGATTCATGGCTTTAGTATAGCCAGCCGTGGCAAGACGCCAGGGATTGGTATCAAAAACTCGTCAGCGAGTTTCGTATTACGGGTTATCAGGGAGTTGGCGGGGTTTTAACAGTAGTTGCATGCGCGCATGATCCCGCTCGAAACGCTCAGCGGCCTCTTTGAGTTCCTCGCGGCGATGCCGTATCTGGGCCTCAATGTCCAGCTGTTCACTTTGGAGAATGGCAATGTGACGCAGAATTTCCGGCGACACTTCCCGTCCGCCCCTTTCCACTGCTGCTGCCTGGGACTGCTGCTTTTCGATTTGCGCGCGCAGATTGATCAGGCTGTTTTCGAGAATATTGATACTGTTTTCCAGTTCCAACAGGCTGCGATCCCGATCTACTTCCAGATCATTCATGCTCGCGTAGCGGCGGCGCAACACGGCGTCATAACGCTCCTGCTCCAGCTGAGCTCTGCGCTCCTGTGCCATCTTTTCGGCTTCTTCTTCGTCAGGGGCGGGGGGAACCACCTTGAGCACTTCTCCCCGAATAGAAACCACCTCGTAACCCTTGTGGATAAATTGCGGCGGAATGCTGCTGTTAAGCACCGGCACACCTTCATCGTTCAGGTAGCGATAGTAAACGCGATCCTTGTTGGCGAGCGCGAGGGGTGACGCGAGTGCGCTGGTAATCAGTAGCAGGATCAGGGCAGGTTTCATCTGGGCAACTCCCGCGATTAGCTTTCAACACCGTAGCTGGCCCGGTACGCCATGATTTTTTCCACCATGGTTGACTGGTCAGCCTGCGACGCCAAGTATTCAATAATATGGTTCAGATTAATGATGCTTACCACCGGGATAGCGTAAGTTTGCTCCACTTCCTGAATGGCCGAGAGTTCGCCCTGGCCTTTTTCCTGACGGTTAAGACCGATCAACACGGCGGCGGGTTCAGCATTGGCCTGTTTAATCAGCGTCATCACTTCGCGCACCGCCGTCCCCGCTGTAATCACGTCATCCACGATGAGAACGCGCCCCTTGAGTGGTGCGCCCACTAGCGTGCCGCCTTCGCCGTGATCTTTGGCTTCCTTGCGATTGTAACAGTAGGGCAGATCGCGGTTGTGATGGTCGGCCAAGGCTATGGCTGTAGCGGCGGCCAAGGGGATACCTTTATAGGCGGGCCCAAACACCAAATCAAAGGGGACGCCCGCCCGGGTGATGGCTGCGGCGTAAAAACGGCCAAGGGCGGCCAGAGCGCTGCCGGTTTGAAAGCGTCCGGCGTTAAAAAAATAGGGGCTGATACGGCCGGACTTGAGGGTAAATTCGCCAAAACAGAGCACCTGATGGCGAATGGCCAGCTCAATAAATTCGCGCTGGTAGTTTTCCATGCAAACTTCTCACAAATAGGCTAAGTTCTAAGGGTCTAAGAATAATAACTGGGCCGGGCGCATTGCAGCCTGGTTCACCGGGATCAAAAAGTCGTGAACACTTCGCCTTGCTTGGTCACCAAAAGTAGCAGTTGCAATTCCATATCGTTACTTCGGTAACACAATAATCCGCGGCTCGGGTATCATACACAGTCCGTTATCAAGGGGCTAACATGAGAGTTATCAGTCTTAGCGTCGATGGCATTTTTCAAGCGGCGCAGCGAGGCCTGTACGATTGGCTCGCAAATCAGGATGCAGATGTTATCTGCCTACAGGATCTTCGGGCACTCGAGTATGAGTTGGATAAACCCGTTTTTCAGCTGGACGGTTACTTCTCCTATTTTTTTGACTCCGGGGTAAAGCACTACAACGGCGTGGCGATTTACACCCGTGTTCAGCCCAAGGCGTTGATTTATGGTCTGGGGTTTTCTTCCGGTGTGGATATGGAGGGCCGCTACCTGCAAATCGACTATGAGCAGATGAGCTTCGGTTCCCTTCTGGCCCCCAGTGCTACCTCCGAAGTTGAGTCGCAAGAGGTCAAGATCAAATTCTTCGATGACCTTCAGGCCCATTTGGACAAGATTACGCGCAAGCGGCGCGAGTATATTTTTTGTGGCAACTGGGCTATGGCGCATACCCCCAGGGATGTCACCAACTCTACTGCCAACCAGCACAATTCCGGTTTCTTGCCTCATGAGCGCCAGTGGCTCAGCCAAGTGTTTAACCAGATTGGTTACGTTGATGCCTTTCGTCGCGTCAACCGTGACCCGGACGAATACAGCTGGTGGCCAAGCGGCAAAATTAATGAGGGCGAGGGCTGGCGTACGGATTTCCAGGTGGTTTCCAACTCCATTGGCCACAAGGTGGAGTACGCCATTATTTATAAAAGCCAGCAGTTTTCCAGTCACTTGCCGGTGATTATTGATTACGACATAGAGCTGGAGTACTGATCCAGCTCTATGTGTTCCAGGTTCGGTCAGTTCAGACCAAGAGCCTGGCGCTGTCGTTGATGCAACTGCCCGATCCCCGCTTTGGCCAGGCTCAGCATGGCCGCAAATTCGGCTTCGGTAAAAGGTTCTGCTTCGGCGGTGCCTTGAATCTCGATAATTCCGCCATCATCGGCCATGACCACGTTCATGTCGGTATCCGCACCCGAGTCTTCAGGGTAGTCCAGATCCAACACAGGCACACCTTGATAAATCCCCACCGACACTGAGGCGATGGCGCGCTTGAGTGGTTCGCCGCTCACCTTGTCGTTGGCTTTTAACCAGCTGATCGCGTCCGCCAGGGCGACCCAGGCGCCGGTAATAGACGCGGTGCGGGTGCCGCCATCGGCCTGGATCACATCGCAGTCGATCTGGATAGTGTTTTCTCCCAGGGCCTGCATATCCACCGCCGCGCGCAGGGCGCGGCCGATCAGCCGTTGAATCTCCACGGTGCGCCCCTGCTGCTTGCCGCGCGCGGCTTCCCGGTCCATGCGCGTGCCGGTAGAGCGGGGCAGCATGCCGTATTCCGCTGTCACCCAACCCTGACCCTGGCCGCGTAAAAAGGGTGGCACACCCAGTTGGACACTGGCGGTGCAGATGACCTTGGTATCCCCAAATTCCACCAACACCGAACCTTCGGCGTGTTTGGTGTACTGGCGGGTGATGCGGATATCGCGCAGTTGGTTGGCGCTACGGCCAGAGGGGCGTTGCATAATCAATCCTCAATCGTAAAAAGTGCGACACCTTAACCCTTGATGCCTGCGGCGACCAGTGCGGAATGAATAGCGGCGCCGTTGGTTGGTGAGCCTGTGCTAACATCCGCCCTGTTCAATTTGTTAATCAGTGTAAAGGATACTCCTTATGCCACGCAGTATGACCGGATTTGCCCGTCGCGAAGCCAAGCTCCCTTGGGGCACCGCCATTTGGGAAATCCGCAGTGTAAATCACCGCTACCTGGAGCCCAGTTTCCGTCTGCCGGAAGACTTTCGCGAAATCGAACCTGGCCTGCGCGAACTGATGCGCAAGCAGCTGCAAAGAGGCAAGGTGGAGGCCAGCCTGAGCATTCAGTGGGAACAGGAAGGTGAGGCGGAGTTGGGGGTGAACCTGGCGCGGGTGTCACAGCTTGCGCGCGCCGCCCAACAGGTGAGTGGTGCGCTGGGCGAGACGGCGGCCAAGGTAAGCCCGCTGGACGTTCTCAAATGGCCGGGTGTGATGCAAAAGCAGGAGCTGGATCGAGAGGCTTTGCAGGCCCAGGTGTTGGCGCTGTTTGACGAGGCCCTGTTACAACTGATCGAACACCGCAGCCGTGAGGGTGTCGAGCTGGAGCAACTGATCCTCCAACGCCTTGACGGCGTCAGCGCCCAGGTGGCGGCGGTACGCGCCCGCCTGCCGGAGATACTCCAGGCTCAGCGCGACAAGCTGCAAGCCAAAATTGCCAGCCTGCAAGTGGAGCTGGATCCGGAGCGACTTGAACAGGAAATCGCGCTGCTCGCGCAAAAGGCCGATGTGGATGAAGAGCTGGATCGCCTCGACACCCACGTTATCGAAGTCAAACGCAGCCTCAAGCAAACTGATTCACTGGGTCGCCGCCTGGATTTTTTAATGCAGGAGCTCAACCGCGAGGCCAATACGCTCTCGTCAAAATCCATCGTCAGTGAAACCACCCAGGCAGCGGTTGAGTTGAAGGTGTTGATCGAGCAGATGCGGGAGCAGGTGCAGAATATCGAGTAGGTCTTTCCGCACCCTGCTCAAACCATTTTAGTTACCCCTGGCTGATCCTAGGTTCGCCAGGGGGCTTCAGACTTGGAACTAGCTATCAGGATTTACCATTCAAATCGCAATCCAATCAGCGGAAAGGTCTCTCCCTCCTCCACTTCATTCTTGCCGGTGCGCTCGTTAAATTCGGCGCTGCTGGGATTCTCGGCGCCGAGCAAGTTGATAATGTCGATAAAGGCGATAACGTCGGTGCGGCCGAGGCTGCGGCGGTAGTCGGCGCGAAAATTCAGGGAGCTGAAGCCGCTGTAGCGCCCGGTATTTTTGGCGACGGTTTCCCTGGAGTAGCGCAGTGTCTCACCATCGTCTTGCACATTGTCATAAATGACATAGTCATCGCTGGGTTTGCCGGAGGCCCATTTCCAGCGTGCCGATAATTTCCAACGTTGATTGATTTCCCACACGCCGCCGATGCTAGCGGAATGTGGCCGGTTGTATTCAGCGAAGGTGTAAGGTTCGCTGGCGCTGTCGCGGGTTCGTGCGCGGTTGTAGGAGTATTTGAAATCGGCGGACCAGCCATTGTCGAATTGCCGGGTCAGTGCCGTATCCACACCGTAGGAGGTGCCATCGCCGCTGTTGGTGAAGGTCTGATTGACGCGATCACCTTCGGCCACCAGGTTGCTCAAATC
>CBFGWO010000110.1:0-11656 GCA_965652595.1 uncultured Cellvibrio sp.
AAATTAAATCCGCCGTAGCTAGCCTGGTTGTAGGCATCTTCACTATTGCCCCATTCGCCGTTCACTTCACCGACCGCTTGGGCATTGTTGTCGACACCGAAAGCTGATCCTTCGCCGGTGGTAAAGCTGTCCCAGTAGCTGCTGGCCACAGTACCGCTATTGGTATTTTCGCCAACCAAACCGCCTTGATTCGCACCCGCCCCGCCAACTGAGCCCGATGCGTAGCTACTGATAATTTGTGCATCGTTACCGACGGTGCCATCGTTGTAACCCACCAAACCACCGGCGTTATTGACCGAGCCGACAACACTGCCCGTGGCATAGGTATTTTCAATGCTGCCGCCTTCGTTCCAGCCCACTAAACCGCCAACATTATTGGCGCCGCTGGCGCTAGCGGTACTAAATACATTCGCGATGGCGCCTTCCAGGTTTTGGCCTACCAAGGCGCCCAGATTATCGTCACCACTTACCTCACCGCTGATGTGAACACCGCTAATGTCACCGCTGTTAATGCCTGCCAGACCACCCACAAGGTTTTGACCAACCACATCAACATTCACTAAACCAAGTGCGGAAATGGAAGCACCGCTGCCGACAACACCAAAGAGCCCAACGCCATCCTGATCGGGACGATTAATGGTGAGCCCGCTTATCTCAAAATCGCCGCCATTCAATGAACCCGAAAAGGCGTCGCCAGACACACCCACAGGCGCAAAACCACGGCCACCCCAAACATCGCTGAAATTACCACCATTACCGGCAAGCACGCTGGCCGCCGATGCGGAGGCGTCAATATCGCCGGTCAGAACATAGTTACCCGATAAGTTGGCGGCCATACCCTGGAGTTGGTAGAGGTTGGAGATATTGTTGCCGTCGAGAAAGGCGCGCAGCATGGGGCGCGAAGAGCCTTCGGCGATAAACCAGGTGTTGGTAAAGTCAAAGGCGCCGTAGGTTGCCTGGTTGTAGGCGTCGGGAGCCGCCGCCCAATTACCGTTAACCTCCACAGCATTAAAAACACCAAAATTAGAGGCGAAACCGTTACCCCCCAGACCGGAAGTGTGTCCATCCCAATAGCTGTCCTCAACGACACCCGGGGCCGTATTGACGCCTACGAGACCACCCACAATAGGTTGCAGTTGGATAACACCTGAGGCGTAGCTCTCGCTCACACTACCTGAGTTGAACCCAACCAAGCCGCCAACGGCGGCCTCCCCCTGAACCGGACCAGTGGCATAGCTCTGACTAATAGCGCCAACACCGGCAAGGCTACCGACGAGACCACCAATACTGCTATTTCCCGTGACACTCAGGGCGGAGTAACTTTCGCTGATAGTTCCCCTGCTGGATCCTGCAAGCGCACCCACCATGTCTTCTCCAGTGACAGAACCACCAGATAAACCTACCCCGGTAATAACACCATCATTGTCAATTGAACCGAACAAACCCACTGCAAGCTGTAAAGGTCTCACAATGGTGAGTCCCTGAATAACGTTACCCTGCCCATTCAAAGAGCCAGAGAAAGGATTCCCGATCGTACCAATCGGTTCAAAACCCAATCCATCATTCCACCCACTGGTACCCGACGCATCAATATCATTCGCCAAAACTGCATTGGCATTCGGCGTAGTCGCCAGGCCCTGCAAGCCGTAAATATCGGTAATTTGCCAGGGCGTGCCTGCGCCATTCCCCGCCAGTGCGCGGGTAAAAGTGCCACCGGTCAGGGTGAAGTCATCCACATTAAACGTTGGCAGGTTGTTGGTCACTTGCGACCAGTTGCCTGCAACCAATTCAAAACTGGCCAAACGCAAATGGCCTTCAACACCGGTAGTAATGTTGTTACCCGCGTTGAGAATCAAACCGCCGTTGGGCGCATGGAGGTAATTGTTGATGGCAATATTGTTATGGGCATCCAACGTCAGGCTGTTGCCGCTGCCCCAGAAGATAGGATCGAGAATGGTGATATTGCCCGGCTGCGCACCCGCCGGTAGGGTTTGCACGGTAATGTTGCTGGTGGCCAGGTTATTTTGCAGCGCCTGGGTGCTGAAATGACTGGTGAGGTCGTTGGTGCCTTCGTAACTAATTTCGATATTGGTGGGGTCGATCAGCCACATGCCGGTGTTGCCATCGGGTGCATGGGTGGTCACTTGCAGGTCGCTGTGGATTTTTACCACAGCGCCCGAGGTTTCGATAAAGCCGCCGTCACCGCCTTCAGGTGCGCTGGCATCCAGGCGTCCGCCCACCTGCACGGTGCCACCATCAAAACCGCCCAGCAGCAGGATTTTTCCATCGCGCTCTTGCAGCGTGTGCGCCTCTATTACACCGGTATTGTTCACTACGGTTTGCAGCAAGGCATCACTTGCCTGTGCTGTCATCAACACGCTGCCGCCGTTGGCCTGAATCAGGCCGCCGTTGGTGGCCAGTGCGCGCGCCGCCGCCTGATCAATTTGCACATTGAGTAAACCATCACCGGCAAAATCCAAGGTGATTTCGTTGCCCGCCGCCAGCGCCACGCTGCCCAGACGCGCACGAATAATGCCCTGATTGTTCACCTGGCCACCCAGCAGTGCAACCGCACCGCCATCCGCTGCCGTAATACTGCCGAAGTTAGTCACCGCCGCCGGGCTGCCATTGCCGGCGAACTCAAAAGTTTGCCCATCGGTGGAACGCAAATCCAAACTGGAGGCCACCAGCGAACCCACATTGACCTGCGCGGTTTCGCCAAAGAGCACACCGTTGGCATCCAGCACAAATACCCGGCCATTAGCGTTGAGGCTGCCGTGAATTTGAGTGCCGTCACCGCTCAGCACGCGGTTTAACGCCAGCGACGTGGAATCCGGCTGAATAAAATTAACCGTTTCGTCGGCACCTATATCAAACCCTTGCCAGTGAATGGTCACGGCGTCGCTGGACTGATTGATATCGGTCACCTCGCCCAACTGTACAATGCTGGCGCTGCCGTCAACGACAACACCGCCCTCGGGCGCGGCCTGCGCGCCACAGGACGCAGAAATCGCCAAGGCAAGCGCCAACTTGCGGAAGCGGCCTTTGGTCGCGCGACGGGCAGTTTCAGGAGCGGGACAATAGGATTGGGTGGCGGGGTTCCAGATCAGGCTGTAGGTGTGATTCATAACATTCCTCTGTAATCCAAGGCCAGAGCAGCGAAAGGCACCGGCTTTTCGGTGTGAAAACGTCGCCATTGTAAAGGCATAAGATGGCGAAATATAGACGAATTAAATATAAGCATTTGCGTGCCAGACTGGCGCCGAGTTCCTCGCCCAGAGGCGGGCCAGCAATGGTATGATTCGCGCCCCTGACCGTTAATTTGGCTCCTTTGTATGCAGCTTTTCGTCGATCACCTCACCAATGTGGATTTCAGCTTTCTGGATGCCAAACGCGGCCTGCTGGGCGAGACCTGGCTGGCCAACGTGCTGCTGCACGGCGAGCTGGACGCGCAGGGCATGGTGTGTGATTTTGGCACCGTAAAAAAGCAAATTCGCCGCTGGCTGGATGAAGAACTGGATCACCGGCTAGCGGTGCCAGTGCGCTCACCACACATTCGCATTCAAGATGATGGGGATTTTTTGGAAATCGATTGGGATTTTGGCAATGAAGGCGAGCACTTACACACGCGCTCGCCGCGCTCGGCCATTGCACTGGTTGATGCCACCGCATTAACACCGGAGTCCGTAGCCAACTGGTGCATCAGCCAACTCAAGGCGCTGTTTCCAGCCAGCGTGGCGCGATTGGAATTGAGTTTTGAATGCGAAAATATCGACGGCGCTTTTTATCACTACAGCCACGGTTTGAAAAAGCACGATGGCAACTGCCAGCGCATCGCTCACGGTCATCGCTCGCGCATCGATATTTGGGCCAATCAACAAAAATGTCCGGCACTGGAAAACCAATGGGCAGAACGCTGGCGAGATATTTACATAGGCACACGTGAAGATATCGCTGAGCAGTTTGAACAAAATGGCAAGGCTTACTACCGCTTTGCCTATGTCTCTGCCCAAGGGCCATTCGAACTCAGCCTGCCTCAACGCTGTTGTTATTTGATTGATACGGATAGCACCGTGGAATTTCTCGCACACCATATTGCTGCGCGCAGTCGCGCCGAAAATCCGGACAAGACGATTCGCGTTAAGGCTTACGAGGGATTGCACAAGGGGGCGATTGCGGAGGCGTGACAGAATGAGCAGAACCAGCGCAGCCGCAGCTGCGCCAATGCATATCAGAGATTAATTAGCCGCTTCCAATTCCTGAATCAAGGCTTGCAGCCTGGGCATAATGCGCATCATGGTGGTTTGCATCAATTCCATGCTGGCCTGCATCACTTCGGGATTTTTGGCGACCATCTTGCGCCCAACAGGCGATTCAAAGAAGTCCGACATTGCCTTGACTTCCTCTTCGGTGTAAATGCGCGAGTAAATATCAATCATCGGCTCTTTGAGTTTGGCCCAGGTAATTTCCTCCTGCACCAGCGCCGCATAACGCTTGTTGAAGTTATCCAACGAAGCCTTTTTATCCTCAGGTACATTCATTGTCGACATCATCTGCGACATGGCACCGTCAATTTGTGCCAGGGCGCCATCAACCATTGCCTCAGCACCGGAGGCGCTCAGCATTCTTTCAACGGATTGTCGACTGGCTTGATCCGCAAACGCCGTTGCCGACACGAAAAACATCACCGCAATAGCAAAAAAATGTTTCATTATCAATTCCTTTACTTAATCCAAAAAACACAGCAAAAGCAGACATACCTTCCGCAACTTATGCAACTTATTACCCAACCGGCATCGCTTCAAGTGCGACTGGCCGCAGGATCATACAACACTTTTTTACAGGGAACACCCTTGGCCTAATACACGCTGGCCTCCCCCTCCGGCCGTGTTTTAAACCGCGGCTGCACCCAAAAATATTGGCCGGGATACTGGCGAACCTGTTCCTCGATAAATTGATTGACGCGCAGCGCATCCTGGTATTCATCGCCAGTAGGATAATTTTCAAAGGGAGGATGAATCACCAGCTCGTATCCCTTGCCATGGGGTAAGCGATGCTGGGTAAAAGGAATCACTCGGGCGCGGCCCATTTGTGCAAATTTTCCGGTGGCGGTCACCGTGGCGGCGGGCACACCAAAAAACGGCACAAAAATACTCGCCTTGGGGCCAAGGTCGCGATCGGGCGCATACCAGATCATGCGTCCCTGGCGCAGGCGACTGATCATCAGCCGCAAGCTGTCACGCGGGATGGTGATGCCGGGGCAGTAGGCCTCGCGCCGGGATTTTTGCACATAGTCGTATACGCGATTTTTATGGGGACTGTACATGCCGTCGTAATCCGTGTGCTGGCCGAGCATGGCGCTGCCGAGATCCAGGTGGGTAAAGTGCATGCTCAACAAGAGCGCGCCCTGCCCTGCCTCCTGGGCTGCGCGCAGATGCTCTTCACCGCGAATGGTGTACAAACGGCGCAAGCGCCATTTGGGCCAGAACCAGGCTATGCCGGTTTCGAACACCGCCAGTGCGGTCGAAAACAGGGTTTCGTCCAGAAGTTGTTTTTTTTCTGCATCACTCAACGTCGGAAAACACAAATCAATATTGACCTGCGCCCAGTGCAGTCGACGTTTATTGCGTTTTAACAGCGGCGCCAGCATCTTGGCCAAACCATATTGCACCCCGTAGGGCAGTTGGCTAAGGAGATACCAGAGCGCCAGACCCAGCCAGGAGGGCCAGTGACGTGGAGCAAGCAACGAGCGGGAAAAGTGGGTCAACATAACGGAGGTCGTGGTGTCTCTTACCTTGGTGTCTCTTAATCAAGAGCGGCGCGAACGCCTTAAATTGGGGCGCTAGCATAGCATTTGTGCCGCCGCTGTTCGCGCTTGTCATCATTCCGGCGTATATTTAGGCGGCACATTGTTCAGAGGTACCCACCATGTCCCACCCGCTGGAACCCGATCCCTCGGTTTACAAAACCCTACTGGAATCCACCAAAGCCATTCCCTGGAAAATCGACTGGAACAGCATGCGCTTTGCCTATATTGGCCCGCAAATCGGCCCGCTGCTGGGCTGGGAACCCTCAAGCTGGGTGAGCGTGCAGGATTGGGCCGACCGAATTCATCCCGAAGATCGCGAGCGGGTGGTGAACTTTTGTGTGAGCCAATCCAAGGCGGGTGTAGATCACGAGGCCGACTACCGAGCACTCACGCCCAATGGCGACTACGTGTGGATTCGCGATGTGGTGCATGTTAAACGCACCGCCGAGGGCGAGGTGGAGTGCCTGGTGGGTTTTATGTTCGATATCAGCGAGCGCAAAAAAACCGAGCAAAAACTAATGGATCTGCAAAAAGAGCTGGAGCATCTCTCTTTCAAAGACGGGCTAACCGGCGTAGCCAATCGGCGCATGTTCGATTCGGTGATGGAACTGGAATGGCTCAACGCCAAACGTCACCGGCAGCCGCTGTCCTTGATCATGATCGATATCGATTACTTCAAACAGTACAACGACCACTACGGCCATTTGCAGGGCGATGATTGTCTTAAGCGTGTGAGCCAGGCATTGGATGAGGCTGCCACCCGCTCACGGGATTTTATTGCCCGCTTTGGCGGCGAGGAATTTGTGTTGGTGCTGCCAGACAGCGACGCCGAATCCGCCGCTACTGTGGCTGAGCGCTGCCGTAAAGCGATTTTTAAATTGCAGATTCCCCACGCCAAATCGGAAGTCAGCCAACTGCTCACCATCAGCCTGGGTGTTGGCAGTGTGGTGCCCGGCCCCAACGATGAGCTGATGGATTTTATCGAAACCGTGGACAAGCGCCTTTACCTGGCCAAGCAAAGCGGGCGCAACGCCATAGTGGCGCATAACATCTAGCGAGCCTCTTGATAAAAAAAACTGCTCAGTCTTCCCGCGTCTGCCGCTGGCGCGGGATCACCACCACGCCGTCCTCGCGACAATCCACATAAGCGCTGATGCCGTAAACCTGGGATAGATTCTCCGGCGTCAGCACATCTATTGGCTGACCATCAGCCACCAGCCGTCCCTCATCCAGCAGCAATAACCGCTGACAAAAACGTGCCGCCAGACTCAGGTCGTGGAGCGCGGCTACCACCAAGCCACCCTGGTCAGCGCAGTCACGCAGCAATTCCATGATGTGTAGCTGGTGGTAGGGGTCAAGAGCCGCTATGGGTTCGTCGGCCAGGATCACTTTGGGCTCCCCGGCAAACACCCGCGCCAGTTGGGCGCGCTGCAACTCACCACCGGACAGCTGGTTGATGGATCTGTCGCGTAAGAGCAGGAGGTCAGTTTGGGTCAGCGCTTCATTGACGGCACGCTCATCTTCAGCCGCCGACGCCACCCCCAACCAGGGGCTGCGCCCCAGCTCCACCAGATGCTCCACCGCCAGAGGCCAGGCGGGTTTTTCCTGCTGTGCCAGATAAGCCAACCAGCGGCTGCGCTCTTTAGCGGGCCATTCACGCAAGGGGCGGAGGGCCTGCCCCGGTGGTTGCTGGGCCAGCACCTGCCCCGCCGAGGGTATTGAAAGTCCGGCCAGCAGCCGCAGCAGGCTGCTCTTGCCTGCGCCATTGGGGCCAATCAAACCCACAAAACTGCCGGGCGCCAGGCTGAGGTTAAGGTCATGCAGGATGGATCTGGTGTCCAAGGTCAGGTGCAGGTGTTGGGCGAGCAGCATTACATCCACCTCTGCTTGCTGCGCAGCAGCAGGTACAAAAAGAAAGGCCCGCCCAGCAGGGAGGTGACCACCCCCAGCTTGAGTTCCCGCGCCACATCCAGTTGGCGCACCAACAGATCCGCCAACAACACCAGCAAAGCGCCTCCCAGGGCGCTGGCGAGCAGCAAACGGCCCGGCCTGTGGCCCATCAGGGGGCGCAATAAATGGGGCACCACCAGCCCTACAAAACCTATGCTGCCGCTCACCGCCACCGAGGCCCCCACCGCCAGGGCCAACCCCAGCAGCAGCAGGCCGCGCTCGCGCCCGGCGTTAAAGCCCAGAGAACGGGCACTGTCCTCCCCCAGGCTCAGGGCATCGAGAAAGCCGCGACGACCGAGCATGAGCACACACCCCAGAATCACAAAGGGCGCCGCCAGCATCAGGTGATTGAGGTTGCGGTTGGCGAGGGAACCCATCAACCAAAAAACGATTTCCTGAAACGCAAAAGGACTGGGTGCAAAGTTGAGCGCCAGGGCAATAAGGGCACCAGCCATGGCATTAATAGCCACCCCTGCCAATATCAAGCCCAGCACACTGGCGCCGGAGCCCGCTAACAAATAGACCAACAACAGAGCAGCCAGAGCACCCACCATCGCGGCCAGGGGCAAGAGCCAGCTGAGCCCGGCAGCCAAACCAAAATAGAGCACCAATACCGCCCCCAGAGCCGCTCCGCTGGACACCCCCAGCACCCCCGGCTCCGCCAATGGGTTGCGCAACAAACCCTGCATGGCGGCCCCCGCCATACCCAGACTGGCACCTACCAGCAGCGCCAGCAGCGCCCTGGGCAAGCGGATTTCCCAGACCACCACCGACGCCAGCCCCGCCTCATTCACCCGCCACTCCCCCAAGGCATCCCCCAGACCCACCTGGGATACGCCGAGATTGAGCGCCAAGGCAAAGGCGAACAACACGCCCAGTGCCAGCAGCCATAAACACAGGGATTCGCGGCGGATCATGGGCGCTGCTCCCGCGCGGCGATCAGCGCTGCCAATGCATCTGCGACCTGAGGCGCGGCACATACCGACAGGGCCGCAGGCAGCTCCACCCGACGGCTGTTGCGACTTAACGCCGGGTGCCGCAAGTATTCCCGCGCCAACGAAAAGGATTCCACGTAGCCAGCCTCCACAATCAATACCTCTGGCGCCATTGCCAGTAGCGCCTCCAAATCAAGCTGCACAAAGCCCTGCAAGCCCTGCTCGGCGGCCAGGTTACGGTAGCCTGCACGCTGCATAAGCTCGTCTTCCAGTGTGAATTGGCCGGTAACAAAGCCATTGGGGGCATACCAGAGCGCGCGCGGCCGCTGGGCCTCGGGCAGGTCGCGGTAATCCAGTTGCATCAGCCGCCGTTCCAGGTCGCTGGCCATGGCGTCGGCCCTGGCTGGCTCACCCACAAGCTCGCCGAGTTGACGCAGGTGGCTGGCAATATCGGCCAAGCCCTGGGGCAGGCTGAGCTTTTCAACACGGAAGCCCAGTTCTCTGAGCAGCAAGACGGCGTCAACGGCGCCAAAATCTCCCGCCAGGATCAGATCCGGCGCCAGAGGCACCAGCTCCTCTGCCAGGCCGTGGTTAAGAAGCAGCCCTTGCTCGTCGACCAACACCCCCAACTGATCACTGATCGCGGACAACTGGGATTGACCAGACAGGTAGGTAAGCGACACCAGACGCTCGGGGGGCAAAAGCTGCAACAGCAAGGGGTCGAGGCACATATTGAGGGACGCGACTCGCTGAGGAGGCGTCTGCTGCTGAGCAGACGCCTGCATAGCAAACAGCAGTAAAAAGGCCAGCGCAAAACGCATCAGAGGGGATTCAGCCAGGCAGCGCCGCGCACGCCGCTGGAATCGCCGTGCACCGCCTGCACCACCGGGGTGTCACACTCGCCACCGAATACATAGCGAGGTAGGAGCGCAGGAATGGAGGTGTAAATCTCGGCAATATTGGAAGCACCACCACCCAGCACAATCACATCCGGGTCCAGTAGATTAATCACCCCGGCCAGACCGCGAGCCAGTTGATCCAGGTAGGTGTCCAGCACCCTGCGCCCCAAAGGCTCGCCCTCGGCAGCGCGCTGAACAATCTGATCGCCGGTCAGCGACTCACCACCTGCGAGGTTGTATGACAGGCACAGGCCAGTGCCGGACAAAAAGGTTTCCTGACACCCGAAGCGGCCGCAATAACAAGGCCGGGCGCGCAGCTCGGCATCGGATGTCCAAGGCAAGGGGTTATGGCCCCACTCCCCCGCCACGCCATTGGGGCCCACCAGCGGCTGGCCGCGAAACGCCAGGCCAGCTCCGCAGCCAGTGCCGAGGATACCGGCAAACACCAGCTCATGATCGCGACCGGCACCATCGGTGGCCTCAGACACGGCAAGGCAATTGGCATCATTGGTAACCTGTACCTCTCGCCCCAGGCGTTGGCTCAGGTCTTTTTGCAAGGGACGGCCGTTAATCCAAGTGGAATTGGCGTTTTTCACACAACCGGTTTTGCGCGAAATAGTGCCGGGAATCCCCACCCCCACCGGCAAATCGGCAGCGCCCGCAGCCGCTTCAGCCTGGGCGACAAGGCTGGCGATGGATTCAATAGTGGCTGAATAGTCATTGCGCACCGTGGGTATGCGCGTGCGAAAGCGCTCGCCTGTGGCGCCATCGAGCAGTATCACCTCGGTTTTGGTACCACCTAAATCTATGCCAATGCGCAAATCCGTCATGGCTTAAGCCTCTGTAAAACAAAGCGGCGATTATAGTCGTGCGGACAGACATTTGCCGAGCGGTGAAGAGCGCGGCCTTTGGGCTTTCTGGCTAAAGCCATTTCAAGGGCTACACTTGTTACATAAACGCCACAGTAGAGACAGGGCATGACCAACGAAAGACGCCGTTTTAGTCGGGTAGATTTTGAAGCTGAAGTAGAACTGAGTCAGGGCAACACCCATTGCACTGCAGAATTGATTGATATCTCCCTGAAAGGCTTACTCTTACACCTTCCACACGCACACAAATTTGACGAACAACAAGCGATTGATGCGTGTGTACGCCTCTCCGATCAAACACCCATCGCAATGAGCACTCGTATTGCGCATCAATCGTCGCACCAGCTGGGGTTGATGTGCGAATTAATTGATCTCGACAGTATTGGCCACCTGCGGCGATTGATTGAACTCAACCTGGGCGCCCCAGGAGCCGCTGAACGCGAATTGGCCGAATTGATTGACACTGCCAAATCCTGAATCGGAGCCGCGCCATGTCTCAAGTCCCCAGTGATAACGAGCGCCGTCGCCACATTCGCTATCCGGTACGCACCTATGCGCGACTTCATCACGGCAACCAGCAATGGGAAACCCATCTACTGGATATGTCAGTCAGCGGTGCGCGCCTGGCGCTGCTTGATGAACACCTACTGAAAGCGGGCGATCACGTGAGCCTCATTGTCGCTACTGATGCGATTTCGTTAGCGGGCGAAAGCTATCAGCAGATACATTTGCAAGGCACCCTTGTTCACCTGCGCGAACACCTACTGGGGGTTGCCTATGAGCCAGCCAGCCCTCGGGACGAGCAACTGCTAAACATTTATCTCGCCCACACAGAGCAAAATTAATTGCTTAACTGATCGCGTTAAGCGCCTCCTGCAAATTTTTTACTGCCATCACCTCAATACCGGGATACTTTTCGCGCGGCGCATTGGCAAAGGGAATAATCGCCTTTTTAAAGCCGTGCTTGATCGCCTCGCGCAAGCGCTCCTGACCGCTGGGTACCGGGCGAATTTCACCGGCAAGGCCCACTTCACCGAACACCATTAAATCTTCCGGTAGAGGACGATCGCGAAAACTGGACACTATGGCCAGCAACACCGCGAGATCAGCGCTGGTTTCCATCACCCGCACACCGCCCACCACATTCACAAACACATCCTGATCGCCCACCATAATGCCGCCGTGGCGATGCAA
>CBFGWO010000111.1:0-11502 GCA_965652595.1 uncultured Cellvibrio sp.
CCCCAACTGCGATCCAATAGCTGAGCCGAAAACACCCCCGGCTCGGGCGCGCGATGATACACGCTAGAGGGTTGGAAGTACATTTTCTGAACAATATTTGACCCATTTACCGCTGTTGCTCGATCAGCGATCTACCGGCAGCCGCACCACTGCATCGCCCACCGACAGACGCCCCCCCTGAATCACCTTGGCGCAAAGACCGCCGTAGCCAAACATGGCAGCGGTGCCGCCCTGTCCCAAGGCCTCGTCCATACGCGAGCAAGGGTGGCACAGGGCCGTGGTTTCCAGAATCACCTCGCCGATCTGCAAGCGCTGGTAGCGCAACAGGTTCATATTCATCCCGGCGATCATCAGATTGCGCCTGAGTAACGCAGGATCAATGCTGGTGTGGCCGGTATGTCGGCAGATGGCTTCAATATATTCGCGGCTGATCAGGGTGACCTGGCGAGCGGAGCCCGGGGTTTTCTTGACGCGGTGATCGCCTTCGAGGCCAAGACCTTCGATGGCGAGCGTGGAATTCACCACCTGCACCTCACCGCGCCTTTGGGTGCGCAGGCCAATCCATTCCAACCGGCCAATGGGGAGAGATTCGCAAAGTTTGTCGAGCAAGCGGGTTTGGGCGTTCATGGGGCAATTCAATACCCGTCGTTCTGAAAATACTCCGGCGCCAAATTATCAAAGCGCGTGTATTTGCCAATAAACGCCGCGCGGCAGGTGCCGATTTCGCCGTTGCGCTGCTTGCCGATAATCAATTCAGCAATGCCTTTGTCGGGGCTGTCTTCGTTGTAATACTCGTCGCGGTAAATAAACAGGATCACATCGGCGTCCTGTTCAATCGCGCCGGATTCGCGCAGGTCGGAGTTCATCGGGCGCTTGTTGGGGCGCTGCTCTACGCCGCGGTTGAGCTGGGAGAGCGCGATCACCGGGCAGTCAAATTCTTTGGCCATGGCTTTGAGTGAGCGGGATATCTCGGAGATTTCCTGGGTGCGCCCCTCGCGCGAGCCAGCCACCTGCATCAATTGCAAGTAGTCCACCATGATCATGCCGGGGTTGCCGTGCTCGCGCGCGATGCGGCGCACGCGGGCGCGCATTTCCTGCGGGTTGAGGCCGGGGGTATCGTCGATAAACAGGGGCTTGTCTTTGAGCTTGGCCACCGCCGAAGACAGCTTGGGCCAATCCTCCTCGGTGAGCTTGCCATTGCGCATACGGGTTTGGTCAATGCGGCCAACGGAGGACATCATCCGCATGACCAGCGCAGCCGAGGGCATTTCCATACTGAACACCAGCACCGGTTTGGGCTGAGTAAAAACGGCGCTTTCAACAAAATTGAGCGCAAGCGCGGTTTTACCCATGGAGGGCCGCGCCGCGAGAATGATCAGCTCGCCCGTCTGCCAACCCGCCGTGCGCGCATCCAGGTCGTTGAGGCCGGAGCTGACGCCGGTAATGTCGCTGCCCGAGCGAAACAACTCGTCGATGCGCTCTACGGTTTCCTTCAGCAGCTTGTTAACACCTTCGAGCCCACCCTCTTTGGGGCGATCCTCGGCGATTTCGGCAACCCGCTTTTCCGCCAGTTGCAGCAGGTCGTCCGAGTCCAGGCCTGCGGGATTAAAGCTGGATTTGCTGATTTCCTGAGCTGCCGAGATCAGCTGGCGCAGGGTGGAGCGCTCGCGCACGATTTTGGCGTAGGCCACGATGTTGGCGGCGCTGGGGGTATTGGCGGCCAGCTCGGTGAGGTAACCCAGGCCACCCACCCGCTCCAGTTCGTTGTGTTTGTGCAGCTCTTCGGAAAGGGTGATCACGTCCAGCGGCTGGGCGTTTTCCTGCAGGATTTGCATCATGCGGAAGATCTGACGGTGGTCGTCACGGAAGAAGTCCGCCTCAGTCACCACTTCCAGAACGGCATCCAGGCGCTTGTTGTCCAGCATCAACCCGCCAAGCACCGCCTGCTCTGCCTCGACCGAGTGAGGCAATCCGGGGGTTTTGGCGATTTCCGGGGCTGAGTCGTAAGCGGCTTCGGACATAAGGGCTTTTTCTTCAACAGTCAGGACAAAAAATTGCCTGGAGCAATTTTAGACGCCGGTAGCGGCGGCCCGCAGGGTGGCCGCCAAGGATGGCAGGCCACAAAAAAAATCGGGCACTGGCGTCACCCAAGGGTTGACGATAGTGCCCGATTTCACCTGGCTTGTCATGCGCCCGACGGAGCGTCAGGCGCAAACATCAGGGTTTACTCAGCAACAACCACCAGTTTGATAACCTGGGTCACTTCCGAGTGCAGCTGTACATCAATCTCGTACTCGCCCACTTCGCGCAGAGCGCCCTGGGGCAGACGAACTTCAGCTTTAACCACTTCAACGCCGGCAGCACTGATGGCTTCGGCGATGTCACGGGTGCCAATAGAACCGAACAAACGGCCTTCGTCGCCAGCATTGGCAGCGATGGTCACCGTTAGTTCAGCCAGCTTGGCAGCGCGAGCAGCGGCATCAGCTTTCTTGGCATCGGCAGCGGCTTCGAGTTGGGCGCGACGCGCTTCAAAATCCGCAACATTTTTTGCGGTAGCAGCAACGGCTTTGCCTTGCGGCAACAGAAAGTTGCGGCCATAACCGGCTTTAACAGTGACTTTGTCACCGATATTGCCCAATCTACCTACTTTATCGAGCAGAATAACTTCCATCTCGTTAACCCTCTAAAAAATTGTTTAACCGGGCTGCGAACAGCCCCCGGCATTACTCGTGGCTGTCGGTGTACGGAATCAGCGCCAGGTAACGAGCGCGCTTGATTGCGGTAGCCAGCTGACGCTGATACTTGGCCTTGGTGCCAGTAATGCGGCTTGGAACAATCTTACCGGTCTCGGTGATGTAAGCCTTCAGAGTCTCGATATCTTTGTAATCGATCTGCTTGGTGCCTTCAGCGGTGAAGCGGCAGAATTTGCGACGACGGAAAAAACGTGCCATGGGTTATACCTCCTGCTCTTCTTCAGTTTCATCCGCATCAACGTCGTCTTCGTCAGACAGATCGTCAACTTCGGCATCATCGCGACGTTCGGAACGAGCCGGACGTGCTTTGCGCTCACGGCCTTCTTTGTCGGCCTTGAGAATGAAGGATTCTTCGGTAATGGCTTCGTCTTCGCGGATCACCAGGCTGCGCAGCACGGCGTCGTTGTAACGGAAGTTGGTGGTCAACTCTTCCAGCACTTCTTCACTGCATTCGATGTTCATCAGAATGTAGTGAGCCTTGTGGATTTTGTTGATGGAGTAAGCCAGTTGGCGACGGCCCCAGTCTTCCAGACGGTGAACTTGACCACCGCTGTTTTTGACGGCTGAGGTGTAACGCTCAACCATACCGGGAACCTGCTCGCTCTGGTCCGGGTGAACCATAAAAACGATTTCGTAATGACGCATTTTAGCTCCTTACGGGTTAAAGCCTCCTGCGAGCGCCGAGAGTGGCAGTGCAGTGAGGCAAGGAGAGGCCCGTTTAACCCCAGGCCAGATGAGGGCGCGCCATTCTATAGATCTGGCAGACCAGATGCAAGGACGCAACCTCAGCCAAAACAGCTGCGCGTGGCCATCTGTTCACCTAGACTGGGGATCTTCTGGCGCCAGCTTCATGGTATAGAGGGTATGAGGCGCTACAAGGGACGCCTATGTGCTTTGACTTAACAATGGAGGATTCATGCACGTCGCTACGCTAACCTTAATCATTCTGTGCGCCGGACTTGTCAGCCAATGGCTGGCCTCGCGTCTTCGTTTACCTGCCATTGTGGTTCTGATCACAGCGGGCCTGCTGCTGGGACCTGTGAGCGGGGTTATCGAACTCGGGTTATCCAAGACCGAATTAACTGAGCTGATAGGCCTTGGCGTCGCCATCATTCTCTTTGAGGGCGGCATGGATCTGAGGCTTGGCGAATTCCGGCGGGTCGGACACGGGGTTGGCCGCCTGACCATCCTGGGTCCGCCGCTGGCATGGATCTTTGGCACATTGTCCGCCCACTATATTGCCGGGCTGAGCTGGCCCGTCGCCTGGGTGTTGGGCGCCATACTGGTGGTCACCGGCCCAACCGTTATTTTGCCGCTACTGCGTCAGGCACGTCTTAATAAGGAATCAGCCTCCCTCCTGAAATGGGAAGGGATTGTGAATGATCCTATCGGCGTTTTGCTGGCGGTGCTCACGTTTCAGTATTTCACCCTCACCGGAAGTGGCTGGTCTCAGGTTGTGACAGGACTGGGCGCAGCAATCGCTGTGGCCGGTTTGCTCGGCGGTCTGGGTGGGTGGCTTACTGGCTGGCTCTATCGGCGCGGGGAGGTCCCTGCCCACCTCAAGGCGCCACTATTGATGGTACTGGTATTAGCGGCTTACTGGGCCAGCAACCTCATCCAGCATGAAGCAGGACTCTTGACCGTGACGTTGATGGGATTAGTCATCGGCAACATGAAATTGGTCGAACGCGAACCCCTGCGCCATTTCAAAGAAAATCTCACTGTCGTGCTGTTATCGGTTTTATTTATCGTTATTCCTTCCCAGCTAAACATTGAGCATTTAAGGTTAATTAACTGGCAGGTAGGGGCTTTTGTACTGGCTGTTCTGCTGCTGGTACGACCACTAACCATTGGCCTGGCGACGCTGGGCGCGCCCATGCGCAGCAAAGACAAACTGCTACTGGCGTGGATTGCACCGCGCGGCATAGTCGCAGCGGCCACCGCAGGAATTTTTGGCCCGGCACTGGTCGCCGCAGGCTACCAAGATGCCGAAGCGCTGTTGCCTATTGTCTTTCTAATTATTATCGCAACCGTACTCGCACACGGACTCACCTTGGGTCCGTTCGCCAGAAAACTGTCTCTTGCGGCTAAAGAAGAAAATGGCTTACTGATTGTCGGCGCCTCACCTTGGTCACAAGCGCTCGCAAAAACACTGACAAAGCTGGATATTGATGTAGTGGTCACCGATGGTTCTTATCAACGCCTGAAGCCGATTCGTATGGATGGGATCAAGGTCTATTATGGTGAGCTTCTCTCGGAGCACGCCGAGCATGAACTGGAAGACGAACATCTCAGCTTTCTGCTGTGCGCCACTGATAACCACTACTACAACGCCTTGGTCTGTAAAGCACAGGGGCACGCTTTCGGCCACCATCGCACCTTCCAGCTTGCACCACGTCAGGAGTCAGGCCAGGAGCAAAAGCGACTGACCTTACAACAGCGTGGCTATTTCGCCTTTGACCCACCAACAGATTTTGAAACGTTACAGCAACGTCTGCTGGATGGCTGGAGAGTGCAGTCAACACGCCTCAGCAAAGACTTTGATCTTAATCGACTGAAAAGCCGATTAGGTGAACCTGGCGATGATTGGATATTGCTCGGCAGCCTTTCGCCTCAAGGAAAACTACAGGTTTACTCCAAGGAGCAAGGATTTAAACCCAGCACTGGCTGGACTATGCTGTATTTTTCCGCAAACAAAGACGATGAGGCTCCAGCTGAAGTATGAAAACACACGTCGATGTCGCCATTATTGGCGCTGGTTCAGCCGGGCTCGCTGCACTTCGTCAAGTCGAAAAACACACTGACAAGTTTGTCATTGTTAACGATGGGCCCTACGGCACCACCTGTGCGCGTGTCGGCTGCATGCCCTCCAAGGCATTGATTGAGGCAGCCAACGCCTACCATCACCGACATCGCGCTGAGGCTTTTGGCATACGAGGTGCCGACGGCTTGTCTATTGATATTCCCGCCGTTATGCAAAGAGTGCGCAGTTTACGCGATCATTTTGTTTCCGGTGTCGTAAAGACAACGCAAGCCTTAGGCGACAAAAATATTGCCGGACGGGCCAAACTCAGCCCTGGCAACATCGTCGAGGTGAATGAAAAGCGGTTTGTTGCCAAGCGCATTATCATTGCGACGGGTTCCCGCCCAATCATACCGGCGCCTTGGTTGGCGCTGGGTGAACTTGTTCTAACGACCGACACTTTTTTTGAGCAAAAAAACTTACCCGCCAGAATGGCCGTGGTGGGGCTAGGTGCTGTGGGTATTGAAATGGCGCAGGCGCTTTCACGACTGGGCATTGAGGTTTTTGCCTTTAACGCCAGCAATAGGCTGGCAGGTATTTCTGACCCACTTGTTGCCGAGGCGGCACGGACTTCTCTGGAAAATGAATTCCGTATTTACACAGGGAACCCTGTCGAATTAAGCCGAGCCAAACGCGGGGTGCGCGTTCAAGCTGGCGCAATAGATATCAGCGTCGATCGTGTATTGGTCGCTATTGGCCGCCAACCCAATATTGATGATCTTGGATTGGACGCTTTGGGCGTTAAGCTGGATAAAAAAGGCATGCCTTCTTTTAACCGCAACACCCTGCAAATAGAGAACTTGCCGCTGTTTATTGCAGGCGATGTGAATGGCGATGTCAGCTTGCTGCACGAGGCAGCTGATGAGGGTTATGCTGCAGGCATAAATGCGATTGCCGAGACACCGACTTGCTTTGTGCGCCGAACTCCATTGGCTATTGTCTTTTCCGAACCGGGAATAGCGCGTGTTGGCCAACCGTTTACCGAGATTGATCCAGCGAATTGCCTGACAGGGGCAGTGGACTTTTCAAAGCAGGGACGCGCATTAACTGCGCAACGCAATACCGGGCTGCTGCGTATCTATGCAAAAAAAGACGATGGTCGTCTGCTGGGGGCGGAAATGTGTGCGCCGGCTGCCGAACACTTGGCCCACCTACTGGCGCTGGCGATACAGCGCCAGTTAACCGCTGCAGAACTACTGGCCATGCCTTTTTATCACCCGGTACTGGAAGAAGGTGTTCGTACAGCATTGCGAGAAATAACCAAACACCTTGCTATTAACACACCAGAGCTTGGCTCCTGCAACGGCTATCAACTTGAAGCGCTTGATTAGCGACTACATAGGTCGCTTACACAAAAGTCATCTCACCGATACACGCCGCTGGCGCACCGCCTCAAACAGGCACACCCCAGTGGCCACGGAGACATTAAGGCTGCTCACCTCCCCCGCCATGGGGATGTTCATCAGGTGATCGCAGGTGTCCTGGGTTAGACGACGCAGGCCGTCGCCTTCGGCCCCCATAAGTATGCCGATGGGGCCGGTGAGCTGGCTGTCGTAAACCGAGACCTCCGCCTCGCCCGCCGCACCGAATAACCAAACCCCCGACTCCTGCAACTTTTTAAGTGTGCGCGCCAGGTTGGTCACAGGAATAAAAGGCAGTACTTCGGCGGCGCCGCAGGCTACCTTGCGTGCGACTGGGGTGATACCTGCGGATTTGTCCTTGGGCGCGATAACCGCATGCACGCCCGCCGCCTCGGCGGTGCGCATACAGGCGCCCAGGTTGTGGGGGTCGGTGACCCCATCGAGAATCAACAAAAAAGGCGGCTCATCCAGGCGCTCCAAAAGTGCAAACAGGTAAGCCTCGTCGTGGGTTTCGCCGGGCGTACACACGGCGATAACGCCCTGGTGATTTTCGTCCTGGGCCAGTTCATCCAGCTTGGTGCGACTGATAGGCGCGCAGTGGATGCCATTGACTTGGGCAGCGGAGAGAATTTTTTGCAGCCGCTGGTCGTTGCGACCCTGCAGAATAAAAATTTCCAGCACCCGTTGGGGCGCACTTTTGAGCAGGGCCTGCACCGAGTGCAGGCCAAAAATATATTCGCGTTTGGACAAGAAAATTACCCCTGAAAAACTCGTTTATGCCTGGGCTTCTGACTCAGCGGAAGGCTCCAGCTCCCGCCCCACCACCAGCATCCAGCACTCACTTCTTTGGCGCAGTTCGAGCCAGCGTTTTTTTAGTAGCCTTAGGCGCAGGTGCGCTGGCCTTCTTGCGTGCCTTAGTCGCTGCTGGCGCAGCTGGTTGTACTGTTGCTGCCTTCTTCGGGCGTGCTGCTTTCGGCGCTTGCTGATCACGGCTGGCTCCTTTGGCTTTTACCTTGGCGGTGGTTTTTACCTTCGCGGTCATTTTGGATTTGTTGGCGGTCTTGTCCGATTTACCGGCTTTACCGGCTTTCGCTGCTTGAGCAACCGGCGACTTAGGCAGCTTGCCACGGCGTGCGGCGGTCACCGACTCCAACTCAAAATCGATTTTGCGGTTATCCAGATCCACCCGCACCACCCGCACCAGCAGCTCGTCGCCCAGGCCAAAAATCTTGCGCGTGCGCTCACCCACAAGGCGATGCTGGGCTGGCTCAAATCGATAATAGTCATGGGGCAGCGAGGAGATGTGCACCAAACCCTCAACATAGAATTCTTTTAATTCCACAAACAAACCAAAACCGGTCACCGCACTCACCAACCCAGGATAAACCTCGCCCACCTGATCGCGCAGGTATTCGCACTTGAGCCAGCTGATCACATCCCGGGTGGCTTCGTCGGCGCGGCGCTCGGTCATGGAGCACTGCTCGCCCAACACCAGAATATCGGCCTCGGCGTAGGGATAAATTTGGCGACGCGGTAACGGCTTGGCGCCTTCTACCCGACGCACCAACTTGGACGCTTGCTCACTGCGGATCACCGCGCGAATCGCACGATGCACCAGCAAATCGGGATAGCGGCGAATAGGCGAGGTGAAATGCGCATAGGCCTCATAACCCAAACCAAAATGCCCGTGGTTTTCCATCTGGTACATGGCCTGGCGCAGGCTGCGCAGCATTACCGTTTGAATCATATTGGCATCAGGGCGATCGGCGATAGATTGCAATAATTGCTGGTAATCCGCCGACGTGGGCGCGTTGCCGCCTCCCAGGCCAAGCCCTAATTCACCGAGAAACTCCCGCAGGTTGGTGAGCTTTTGCTCGGTGGGGCCTTCGTGTACGCGATACAAACCGAGCAGCTGATGCTTGTGCAAAAAATTGGCGGCGCAGACGTTGGCGCAGAGCATGCACTCTTCAATTAACTTGTGTGCATCGTTGCGGCGTACCGGCACTATGCGTTCGATTTTGCGCTCACTGTCAAAGATGATGCGCGTTTCTACGGTTTCAAAATCAATTGCGCCCCGTTCGTCGCGCGCGCTGCGCAAACATGTATAAAGTTGCTGTAGCAACTCGACTTGCGGCAATACATGGGCAAAGGTTTGGCGATGTTCGCTTTCAGGATTGGACAGCATGTCCCACACCTGGGTGTAGGTGAGGCGCGCCTGGGAATGCATCACCGCCTCATAAAATTGGTAGCCGGTTATACGCCCGGTATCGCTGATGGTCATCTCGCATACCATGCACAGACGATCCACTGATGGGTTGAGCGAGCAGAGCCCGTTGGACAGCGCCTCAGGCAGCATGGGCACCACATAATCAGGAAAGTACACCGAGTTACCGCGATTGCGCGCTTCTCTATCCAGCGCCGAATCCACCGCCACATAGTGAGACACATCGGCAATGGCCACATACAGCCGCCAGCCACCGCGACGGCGCTCGCAGAGCACGGCGTCGTCAAAGTCGCGGGCGTCTTCGCCGTCGATGGTCACTAGCGGCAGGTGACGCAAATCCACGCGATGTTGTTTGTCTTTTTCCTGCACCTGGGGCGGAATCGCTGCGGCCTCGGCCTGCACTTCGGGCGGCCAAATACTGGGGATACCGTGGGACTGGATCGCCAGCTCAATCTCCATGCCCGGCGCCATATGGTCACCGAGCACGCGAATCACCTTGCCCATGGGCAGGCGGTTTTTATCCGGCTGCTGGGTGATTTCCACCACCACTATCTGGCCCGGCTCGGCGCCACCCCAGGAACCGTAAGGGATCATGATGTCCTGGGTCACGCGCGCGTTTTCGGGGCGTACAAATTGCACACCTTCTTCGTTAAAAAAGCGCCCCGCCAGTTGCCAGGTGTTGCGCGCCAACACTTCAACAATGGCGCCTTCTTCCTTGCCGCGATAGTTCTCGCCGGACAGGCGCACCAGCACCTCGTCGCCATCGAAGACTTTGCGCATTTGCCGACCGTGGAGGTAAATGTCCTCACCGCCATCGGCGCGAATCACAAAGCCGTAGCCGTCGCGGTGGCCCTGCACCCGGCCGCGTACCAGGTCGACCTTATCGACTGGCATAAAGGCATCGCGGCGGTTGCTGATCAGTTGGCCATCGCGGGCCATGGCGATCAGGCGGCGGCGCACCGCCTCAATCTGCTCTTCGTCGTCGCCCAGCTGAAAGTGGGCGCACAACTCCGGATGTGTCATGGGGCGGTCGGATTGGTTGAGAACGGCGAGGATAAATTCGCGACTGGGAACGGGTTTTTCGTATTTTTCGGCTTCGCGATCGGCGAAAGGGTCGGTGGAGGGCGTTTTGCGCTTGGTCAAAGTGGTAATCCTTTTGGGAAGAAATAAGTGAGCGGTAGCTCGGATAACCGCCGATTATAGGGGAGCCAGCCCCACAAACCCACCGCCCGCGCCTAAAGTTTGGCAAAGGGGCCTCTAAAAAGCTGGTTGGGGGCGTTGACAAGGCCCAGGCCTGAACTTATAGTGCGCGGCCTCGGCTCACCGCCGACACCGCCCAGATGGTGAAATTGGTAGACACGCTAGCTTCAGGTGTTAGTGGCCTTACGGCCGTGGAGGTTCAAGTCCTCTTCTGGGCACCATATCGCTAACAGGCGCCTCGGTTAATAACCAGGCGCCTGTTTTGTTTGTGCTGCGTTTATTTGTGTTTGGGAAACGACAGATGACTCGCACCTACCACGCCAATCCCGCTTTCCAATTGCGCCTGGTCGCTGAAAAAGATGTTGCACTGGGCCCCGGCAAAGCTGATTTGCTGGAAGCTATCGCACGCACCGGCTCGATTTCGGCGGCGAGCCGTGAGCTTGAGATGAGCTACAAGAAAGCCTGGCAATTGATCGTTACCATGAACCAGTGTTTTAGCGAGCCTTTGGTGAGCACCGAATCCGGGGGCCATGAACATGGGGGCGCGCAGTTAACCGCATTGGGGGAGAAAGTGCTCGCCCATTACCGTCAGCTTGAAGCGCTGCTTGATCCGGCGCAATCGGCCGATGCCCAGGCGCTCATTGATTTGTTGATACCCCCGGAAACCTAGTCGCAGACCGGGAATGATCCGAATAATTACTGCCCTCGCCAAACCCCCGTTGACGTCAGCGACCCACCGAGCCTATAGTTGACCCCGCTATTCCCAACCTTACATAGCGGAATTTGCCATGACCCCAGCCCGCCTGGTTTTTACTCTGCTGCTACTCCTGGCTTCGCCGCTCTGCGCCGCCAATGAGCTGCGCATTGCCGTGGCCGCCAACTTTAGCGCCACGCTCGAACGCCTGGTGCAGGTCTACACCAGCACCCATCCCGATTTTTCCGCCAGGCTCAGCAGCGGCGCCTCAGGTAAACATTTTGCGCAAATTCGCCAAGGCGCACCCTTCGATATTTTTTTCTCCGCCGACAACGAGCTGACCGCACAACTGGTCGAAAGCGGTCACGCACTAGGGAACAGTCGCGCCGTTTACGCAAGGGGTGTATTGGTTCTCTGGAGCCCCGACCCGAAAAAAATTCCGGCAGATGGCTTAAGCCTGCTGCGCA
>CBFGWO010000112.1:0-11453 GCA_965652595.1 uncultured Cellvibrio sp.
GGGGTAAAACGGTTGACGTGAACATAAGTATCCACCGACTGCCAGGCGGCGCGCAGTTCGCGCAGGGTATCCGGCCCCAGGGTGGAAAACGCCAGCAGGCCGCCGGGCTTGAGCACCCGCTGCAGCTCGGCAAAAAGGCGCGGCAGCTGCTCGCACCACTGGATGGCAAGGCTGCTAAACACCAGATCCACAGAGGCGCTTTGCAGCGGCAGTTGCTCGGCATCCCCACACACCCATTGTTGGACTTGCGGGCAGCGCTGACGGGCGACGCCGAGCATACCCTCGGCGATATCCAGACCTATGATCTCCGCCTGGGCAAAACGCTCATTGAGCTGGGCAGTGAAATAGCCAGTGCCACAACCCAGGTCGAGGATACGCGCAGAGGCGGAGGTCACTGCCGCAGGCAAACCCTCGCGCGCAAGCTGCTGCAAAAGTTGGTGACCCACCGCTCGCTGCAACTCGGCCACAGAATCGTAGCTGGTGGCGGCTCGGCTAAAGGATTGGGCTACACGGCGCTTGTCGAGCGCGGGGCGGGCTTCTGTGTCCGCCAGAAAACGCGCAATGCGCGCGACCAGCGGTTGGGGCTGGCTCCAGTGGATGGCGTGGGCTGCGCCGGACATGACCTCCACCTGCTGACCTGGGTTGAGATCACGCAGGGTCGCGGCAGCAGCGGCGGGAACCAGGGCATCAGCCTCGCCTAGCAGATGCAAGCCGGGCAATTTCAGCTCGGCAAAGGCAATGCGATTGTCCAGGCTGGCCAGCCACTCGAGCGACCTCTGCCACTCGGATTTAGGCTCAAGCGAGGCGCGCGCATTGCGCAACTGTTTGAGCAGGCTACGCTCCTCCGCATCGCCTTGAGCCATAAGCCCGGTAAAGCGCTTGATCGTCGTCGCCGGATCGGCGGCAAAGGCCTGGTTGAACTGCTGGTTGATCTCCACCGCCATAGCGGTTGGATAGTCCTCACCGGCGACAAAGCGCGCATTGGTGGCCAAGGTTATCAGCCGCTCCACCCTGTGGGGGTAGCGATGGGCCAGGGCAGTGGCCAGCATGCCCCCCAAGGACCAACCCATCAGCAGGGCGCGATCCGGTAGTTTTGCGGCAATTTGCTCCAGAAGTAGATCCGGACCGGCGGGCATCTGGGCCTTGCTCTGACCAAAGCCCGGCAGGTCCAGCATCCATACCTGCCCCAGTTGCTGCAATTCGGGCAGCAGCGGCGCCCAGCAATCGCTGTCCCAACCCCAACCGTGGATCAGTACCAGCTGCCGATGGCGAGCCAGGTCGTTAAGGCAGGGATAAACATGCATCGCCAAATCAGCGGCGGGAAGACTGAGCGAATTCACGTCGACTGGCTCCGCTGGGTGTCTCTCTGCTGAGCCTGATTTTGTTGAGATGGGCTTTGCGGAGCCTGGTCTTGTTGAGCCTCCTCCAGTTGGATTTGTTTTAGAGCATCCAGCAGCTGCTCCACATCCTCAAGGCTGTGGTCGGCCGACAGGGTAATGCGCAAGCGGGCGCTGCCTTCGGGCACTGTGGGCGGGCGGATGGCGGTAACCAAAAGGCCGCGCGCCGCCAAACGCTCGGAAAACGCCAAGGCGCGAGCGTCATCGCCCAGCAGCAATGGTTGAATCGGCGACTGGGAATCCATCAGCGGCAAGCCCAACTCGGCGGCACCAGTGCGCAAACGGGTGATAAGCGCTTGCAAATGATCGCGCCGCCGACTTTCCTGTTGCAGCAGTTTCAGACTGGTTCGGGTAGCCGCGGCCACGGCCGGGGGCATGGCGGTGGTGTAGATATAAGGGCGCGCGAAATTGATCAGGGTTTCGATCAGCGTGTGGCTGCCAGCGACAAAAGCGCCAAAGGTACCAAAGGCTTTGCCCAGGGTGCCCATCAGTATGGGCAACTGCGCCTGACCAAGCCAAAAGTGCTCAGCGCTTCCGCCACCCCTGGCACCCAGGCAACCAAAGCCGTGGGCGTCGTCCACCATCAGCCAGGCGTTTTCGCGCAGGCAGAGTTCGGCCAGCTCCGGCAAGGGCGCAGCGTCGCCATCCATACTGAAAATCCCGTCCACCACCACCAGCTTGCGCCGCGCTTCGGTTTTTTGCAGGCGGGTTTGCAGGTTGGCGAGATCGTTATGCAAAAAACGCTGGAAGCGGGCACCGCTGAGCAAGCCGCCGTCGAGCAGGGAGGCGTGATTGAGACGATCCTCGAATACCGCGTCGCCCTGGCCCACCAGAGCGCTGATCACCCCCAGGTTGGCCATATAGCCGGTGGAAAACAGCAGCGCACGGTCGCGTCCGGTAAAAGCCGCCAGCTCTTCTTCCAGCGCGTGATGCTCCGCTGAATGACCGTTAACCAAATGGGAGGCACCGCTGCCAACACCGTAGCGCACGGCAGCAGCCTGAAAACTGGCAATGACCTCGGGATGATTAGCTAGCCCCAGATAATCGTTACTGCAAAAGGCGAGGTAGTCGCGCCCGTCAACGCACACGCGCGGCGACTGGGGCGATTGAAGCAGGTGCCGCTGGCGATAGCGCGCCTGGCTGCGCCGCTCCGCCAGTGCGGGGGCGAGTTGTTGATCGAGATGCTTGCTCAAGGGTTGAGTTACCGGTTTGGTGCTGCGCTTTCCAGGTTGAGCTGGCTGTTGAGTGCGGCTCCGTCCGGCTGGTTGATACATCAGGCTCAGAACCGCAAATCAAAAAGCGCTGCCAAAGAAAATAAACAGGCTGTTACTGGAAAAATCCCCTGGATAAAGCACTTCCGATTCGAGCCCATTCCAGGTTTGCCATTGCAGGCGAATCCATTGGCGATCAGCGGTTTCAAACTCCACACCCAGCGTCCAGCCATAGTTGAAACTGAAATCCGTAGAGCTGGCTTCATCGTAGGTGTAGTAATCATCGCCGTTACCGATAACGATTTGATAGTCGCTATCGCTGGTGTCCCTACCCACATACACCATGGCACCGCCGAGGCTGGGGCCCGCAAACACTTGCACACTCTCGCTCAGATGCGCATTGAGCAGACCGTGCACGCCGACTATGGCGGCCACTTCGCGCGTATCGCTGCCAGAGTTCAAACCAAAAAAGCGCCAGGGGTCCAGGTGCACATCAAAGCTGGCTTCAAGACGCAAAAAATCCGCCACTGGCGCGCCCACCAGACCGCGCACCGCCATGTTGGCTGATTCACATTCGCTGGCATCAAGAAAAAAAGCGCCGCCTTTGTCGTCACAAAATTCAGACAGCCCCACACCCATTGCGCCATAGCCCTCAGCCTGAACTGGCAGGCTTAACAGACTGCAAAGTCTCATCACGAATAACACATACTTCATGGTGTTCTTTCCTTGAGAAAAGTCAGATGGCAAACAAGCTATTAAGCCCGATAGAAGAGTGAATCCAGCTGTGCTTCTTCCAGCTGATGCACCAGCGCCGCCGCTTGCTCTTCTTCAGTTTCATGCACTTCGTAGGCTTCGGGTTTGATGCCGAGCTTGGCGAACAGCTGCATATCCTTGTTGGCTTCCGGGTTGGGGGTGGTGAGCAGTTTTTCGCCGTAGAAAATCGAATTGGCACCGGCGAGGAAAGCGAGGGATTGGGTTTGCTCGTTCATCTGCTCGCGCCCGGCAGACAGGCGCACATGGGATCTGGGCATCAGGATGCGCGCTACCGCGATGGTGCGAATAAAATCAAAAGGATCAAGATCCGCTTCGTTCTCGAGCGGCGTGCCGCCCACTTTCACCAGCATATTGATGGGCACAGATTCGGGATGTTCGGGCATATTGGCCAGCTGCTGCAACAGCCCGGCGCGATCGAGCACCTCTTCGCCCATCCCCACAATGCCGCCGCAGCAGACTTTCATACCCGCCTTGCGCACATTGTCGAGGGTTTGCAGGCGATCCTGGTAGGTGCGGGTGGTAATGATCTCGCCGTAGTACTCGGGCGAGGTATCCAGATTGTGGTTGTAGTAGTCGAGGCCAGCCTCGGCCAGATCCTGCGCTTGCTGCTCGTCGAGCATACCCAGGGTCATACAGGTTTCCATGCCCAGGGATTTCACGCCTTTGACCATGGCGGTGACATAGGGCATGTCTTTACCCTTGGGCGAGCGCCAGGCGGCACCCATACAAAACCGGGTAGCGCCGCTGGCCTTGGCGGCCTTGGCCTCTTCGATGACCTTATCGATCGCCATCAGCTTTTCTTTTTCCAAGCCGGTATCGTAGCGGGCGGACTGCGGGCAGTAGGCGCAGTCTTCCGGGCAGGCGCCGGTTTTGATGGAACAGAGGGTGCTGACCTGAACTTCGTTGGGATTGAAATGGACGCGGTGCACGCTCTGGGCCTCAAACATCAGGTCGCTGAAGGGCAATTCAAACAGGGCCTGGATTTCGGCGCGGGACCAATCGTGACGAACGGCATGACGAACAGAAGGATGGCTGCTGGCATTCATGGTGAGTTAGCTGTGTTAAGGGAAAAGATGGGGCTATCTTAACCGGGCAAAGGCCGCTGTCAACCAAAAAACCTCCGCACGGTTTACAAGCTTGGCAATGCCCAAGGCCGCACGTAGAGTGGGCTCATCTATTAATCACTCAGCAAATCACTCAGCGCAAAAAGGACTTTCGCGATGATGCACCGCTTTTTCAATTTCCTCCTGCCCAACCCCTGCCTGCTCTGTCATACCCACCTTAAACAGGGGCTGATCTGTAGCGGTTGTGAGTGGGATCTACCTCATCTGGCGGGCGCGGGAAACCTGTGCCGTCTCTGCTCCCTTCCCATCAGCAGTGCCAGCGACTACTGCGGCCAATGCCTTAAACAGCCACCGGATTTCTCTATCAGCCTTATCCCCTTTGCTTATGCGCACCCGGTGGATGGGCTCATTCACCAGTTTAAATACCGCGCCAGCTTTGCCCAGGGGCGCCTCTTGGCGCAAATGCTCGCGGGCTTTCTCGACCACCAGTACCAGGAGCTAGGCCAGCCACTACCGGAGTTGCTGCTGCCAACCCCCATGCACTGGACGCGGCACCTGCTGCGCGGTTTTAACCAAACGGCGCTGCTCGCCCGCGACCTCTCAACCCAACTGGCCATCCCGCTGGACGAATCCCTGTGCCGACGCATCAAGCGCACGCCGCCCCAACAGGGGCTCAGCCGCCGTAAACGACAAAAAAATCTGCGCGGAGCTTTTGCCTTGTCAGAGCGCGCAAAGCAACGGCTAAACGGTAAACGCATTGCACTGCTTGACGATGTAGTCACCACAGGAGCGACAGCCAGGGAACTGAGTCGGGTATTGATGGAGGCGGGAGCAAAGGAGGTGCACTTGTGGGCCTTGGCGCGCACACCGGAACCGGATTCGGTGTGGCACCCGCCCACCGCTATTTAATCGGCCTGTGCTCTTTCGGTTTTACGCAGCAGGCGCGCCAGCTCCTTCCACATTTCCTGATAGGCCGAGGCAGCGCGGCCACTGCCGGTGTAACTGGCGAGCGGCGCCTGGCGACGCGCCATCTGCTCCACCGCTGAGTCCATGGGAATCCAGGTTTTGAGCATGGGCAGGGGCATTTTTTTCATGTTCTCTATGGCCTCGCGATGCAAGCGGCGGCGCATATCCACCTGATTAAAAAACCCCACAACGTGTTGCGGCGGATTTTTCTTGCTGGCAAAAAATTCCAGTACCTGCTCCATGGCGCGAATCGACAGGGGGCTGGGGATCATGGGAATCAGCACCAGATCCACCTCGCTCAACAGCTGCTCCATGGCGGGTGAGAGCGAAGGCGCGCAATCGTAAATCAGCAACTCGTGTTTTTCGGCCAGGGGTTTGATCAGATTTTTTAACCAGCGGCTGCCGCTTTGGCCTTCGAACTCGGATTCCATTTTGCGCAGGCTGAGATCGGCGGGCACCACATGGAGATTGGCAAAAGGGCTGGTCAATTCCAGATCGGCCACCGCCTTGCCCTTGCTAAACACCTTGATAGCGCGAGGTTTGGAGGTTTCCTGCTGAAAGAAAAAGGTCGCCGCCGCCTGGGGATCGAGATCCCACAAGAGCGTGCGCCTGCCCGAAGCGGCAGCCATATAGGCCATGTTCACCGCCGTGGTGGTTTTGCCCACCCCGCCTTTGAGGTTGTAGAACGCCAAGCTGATCATAAGCAGTCCTTAACAATCGCCAATTTGGAAGATGCCCGATGGGAGACCTGGGCCGATAATGCCACACTTTGATCACAATATAGTCGCTCAGGGCCGTATTACCCAACCTTGGGGTTGAAGAGGCTTAGCGCGTAGAATGCAGTCTCTTTATTGTGAGCCGCCAGCCATGAGCCACCCCTACGAAAGCCTCACCCCCGATCTGGTACTCGACGCCGTCGAAAGCTGCGGTTACCTGAGCGATGCCCGGGTGCTGGCGCTTAACAGCTATGAAAATCGGGTTTACCAGGTGGGTATCGAAGGCGCCAGCCCGCTAATCGCCAAGTTCTACCGCCCCGAGCGTTGGAGTCGCGCGCAGATTCTGGAGGAGCACCAGTTCACCCAGGCACTGCACGCACTGGAAATTTCCGTTGTACCGCCGCTGGAAAACGACCAGGGCGAAACCCTGCGCCACTACCAGGGCTTCGACTTTGCCCTCTACCCACGCCAGGGTGGTCACGCCCCCAACCTCGACGACTTCGATGCGCTGCTCAGCCTCGGCCGCAGCCTGGGCAGAATTCACGCCCTGGGCAAGGCGCGCCCCTTTGTCGAGCGCCCCGCCATCAATGTGAACAGCTTCGGGCGCGAGAGTTATGCGTTTTTGTTGGAGCAGGGGTTTATTCCGCCCAGCTTGCTGGAATCCTACCGCAGCCTGGGTGCCGACCTGCTCAGCCGCCTGGAAGATCGCTTTGCCCAGGTGAACTACACGCCCATTCGCCTGCACGGCGACTGCCACCCAGGCAATATTCTCTGGCGCGACGAACCCCACTTTGTCGACTTTGACGATGCACGCATGGGCCCGGCGATTCAGGATTTATGGATGCTGCTCTCCGGCGACCGGGCGCAACAGAGTTTGCAGCTGGCGGAAATTCTCGAAGGCTATCGAGAGTTTTGCGATTTTGATCTGGCGGAGCTGCCGCTGATCGAAGCGCTGCGCAGCCTGCGCATCATGCATTACAGCGCCTGGCTCGCCCGCCGCTGGCAAGACCCGGCCTTTCCCCGTCACTTTCCCTGGTTTAACACCGAGCGCTACTGGGGTGAACATATTCTGGAGCTGCGGGAGCAGTTGGCGGCGCTTTATGAGCCGCCATTGGAGATCTATTAGGCAGCTATTTTTCTCAATCGGCTTGATTTAAAGCGCCCAACTACTAGGCTTTGGACAATTGGGTGCTCAAGACAAAGAGGTCGACGAAACAGCCGCGCAAAGCCATTCCTACTATTGCTTTTTTACTTATCCCTCGATAGCTCAAGTGTCGAACTGAGATTCGTCCCCTTTAACAAATCCGGCTGAAGCAGGCATTTTTTACCCAGAGCATTGGCAACTGGATCTGGGTACGCGATCCGTAAGATTTATCTGGCCAGAGACTGAACATAGTGATCGTAAACCTACCGGCTCAGCAACTACAGGCCGCACACCGCTTTAGTCGATTTAATTTTTAACAGGAAGCTTATGCCCACCCAATTTCACTTTATTTCGGGACTCCCCAGGTCTGGCTCAACGTTACTCGCCGGCATACTCCGCCAAAACCCTCGTTTTTGTGCTTCTATGTCAAGCCCGGTAGCCGGCTTGGTAAACAGCTTACTTGAGCAAACTGGTGCAAACAGTGAGTCATATTCCTTTTTTGATGACGACAAGAGAAAGCGACTCTGCAAGGCCGTGTTTGAAGCCTATTACTCTGAAAAGTCCAATCCAACAATCTTTGATACCAATCGTCAATGGACTGCGCGCATGCATCAATTGGTTGAGTTGTTTGATAATTTCAAAATAATTTGCTGCGTGCGCAACCCAGCGTGGATTATGGATAGCTTTGAAACTATCTATCGTAAAAACCCCTTCGATTACAGCCGCATGTTTAATGCCGCATCGCGCAACACCGTATACAGCCGCTGCGATGCCTTGATCAATGCGGGCGGCACTGTGGGGAGCGCTTGGACGGCATTGAAGGAAGCTTACTACGGAGATTTTTCTGATCGACTTCTACTGGTGGATTACGACTTGCTCACTCAGCATCCGGCACGAACTATCGAATTAATCTACCAGTTTATTGGCGAGCAATCCTATGAACATGGCTTCAACAATGTCGATTATGAAGAGAATGAATTCGATCAAAAGCTTGGCGTAAAAGGCTTGCATGCAGTGAAAAAGAAAGTGGAATTTAAATCCCGACGCAGCATTTTGCCGCCGGATTTGTTTGTGAAATACCAGGAAATGGATTTTTGGCAGGATGCAACTGGCACAGCTGCCAATATTATCGCCAGCAAGAAACCCGCAACGTCTTCTGAAAAAAATTAGGGAAACTGAACCATTATGGCTAACAAACTACTTATGGGGCTTTCATCTCTGTTAATGCCCTTGGGGCTTTATGGTGTGCCGACACAGGCGTCGACTGGCTATCAGCGCAGCTATTTAAGTACGGGAATGAGCTCGGCATCTACTCATGGGTCAATTGACTTGCTCACACAGGCGCGCGAATTGATTGTGCGCGAGATCTTGGCCGGGGACGAGTTGGATATTGTCAGTGCCGTACCTGTGAACGAACTGGTGGTGATTGATGCGGCTGTACCCGATAAGCATGTGTTTTATCGCAATATAAAACCCGGTGTTGATGTTGTTGAAATCAGCTCGGACGCTGCCGGTTTATTGCAATTAACTGAAGTGTTAAAAAAATACACGAATCTCACGGCGTTACACATTGTTTCTCACGCCGGAGATGGTGTATTGCGCTTGGGGGATTCGCATATCACGGCTGAAAACCTCAAGCAGGAAATTGAAACGTTTGCAGCACTGAATGGCGCCATGCGCGAGGGCGCTGATCTGTTGCTTTACGGTTGTGATCTTGCCGCCGGTGAGGCTGGCTTGGAATTACTCGATATTATTCAAAACAACACCCACCTTGATGTCGCGGCCTCCAATAATTTAACCGGTAACGCGGCTCAGGCTGGGGATTGGGATCTTGAAATTCAACGCGGAAATATCGAAACGACTTTAGCGTTTTCTGAAAAAGCGCTGGCAGATTTCTCCAGTGTGTTGGCAACTTATACGTTGTCGGGTTTCATCTACCACGCTCCCGGTGCTACAAGTAATTGTCCCGGTGACGCAGGCCCAGCATACAACTACAAATCGCTTTCACAAGGTAGTTATATCGTTTGCGGTTTTGTGCATGACAATGGTTATGGCGGAACCACCGTTCATGTCACGAACGCTTATGGTGATGCCTATGCGGCACCGACCCGAAACCAAACCGTGAGTGGGACCAATCACATTGAGGTGCGAGGATCGAGTGGCTCTTTTCAACTAAGTCAGGTGGTCGCACAGGAATTCGCTGGCAGCCACATCTTTAGCAGTGTGAAAGTGATTGGTTATGTTTCGGGTGGCGGTATTGTGGAGTCCGACCCGATTACCAGTGACAATGCTACTGCTAATGAATTTATATTCTCGGGTGGCAGTATGTCCGACTTTGTGGGGGTCAACCTCACAAAATTCCGACTGACGTTTGTTAATGCTACTGGGTCACATAAGGCGTATTTAGGTCTAAAAAGTTTTGATGCCACTCAGGACACAACGCCACCCACTATATCGGCTGTGACTTCCAGTACTGCCAATGGCACTTACAAAGTGGGTGATGTAGTCAGCATACAGGTGAACTTTGATGAATCAGTCACCGTGACTGGTGCACCGCAATTGACACTGGAAACTGGCACTACCGACCGGGTAGCGAGTTGCGTGAGCGGTACCGGTACTAGCATGACCTGTACCTACACAGTTCAGGCGGGCGACAACACCCTTGACCTCGATTATGTTGCCACCAATTCGCTCGCGTTAAACGGCGGAACTATCCGCGATGCTGCCGCCAACCCCGCAACCCTGACGCTGGCAAGCCCGGGGGCAGCCAACTCATTAGGTGCAAATAAAGCGATTGTGATTGATGGTGTTGCACCAACTGTGAGTAGCGTTAATGTTCCTGCGAACGCAACCTATATCACAGGCCAGAATTTAGATTTCACGATTAATTTCAATGACAATGTGACGGTCAATACCGGAGGCGGTACACCACAATTATCCATTACTATTGGCGCGACAACTCGTCAAGCAACTTATCAAAGTGGTTCAGGAACCGGTGCATTATTATTCCGCTACACCGTTCAAGCGGGAGAGTCTGATGGAGATGGTATTGCTGTCGGCACTTTGAGTGCGAATGGCGGTACCTTGCGGGACTCAGCTTCTAATGATGCTAACCTGACCCTCAATAGTGTGGGGGCAACAACCTCGGTATTAGTTGATGCAACTGCGCCAGCAGTTACGTCCGTCACTGTTCCGGCTAATGCTACTTATACCGCAGGACAAAACTTGGATTTCACCATTAACTTCGGTGAAAACGTCACCGTTAATGCCGGAGGCGGTACACCACAATTATCCATTACTATTGGCGCGACAACTCGTCAAGCAACTTATCAAAGTGGTTCAGGAACCGGTGCATTATTATTCCGCTACACCGTTCAAGCGGGAGAGTCTGATGGAGATGGTATTGCTGTCGGCACTTTGAGTGCGAATGGCGGTACCTTGCGGGACTCAGCTTCTAATGATGCTAACCTGACCCTCAATAGTGTGGGGGCAACAACCTCGGTCTTAGTTGATGCAGTAGCCCCCAGCGTCACCAGCATCGCCCCAAGCGGTTCGCCGGCAGCCAATGCCGCGAGCATGGACTTTGCGGTTACTTTTGATGAGTCGGTAAATAACATTTCGACCGATGACTTCGCACTGGTGACGACGGACACGGCAGCAGGCACTATTGCCAGTGTTTCGGCAGTGTCAGGCTCCACCGTAAACGTCACCCTTAATACCATTAGTGGTACGGGCACGCTCAAGTTAAATCTCAATGGTTCAACCAATATTGTGGATGCAGCTGGCAATGGCATAGCTGCCTACAGCAGCGGCACTACTCATAGCGTGGATCGCGATGTGCCAGCGGCACCGAGTACGCCAGATCTGGATGCTGCATCCGATACCGGCGTGTCTGATACCGACAACAACACCAGCGACAATACGCCCACCTTTACCGGCACGGCAGAAGCCAATGCCACAGTGACAGTGATTTCGTCTTTGAGTGGAACCTTGGGCACTACAACGGCGGATGGCTCCGGCGACTGGAGTTTTACCGCAGGCGCTATGGCTAATGGCATCCACAACATCACAGCGACTGCAACCGATGCGGCGGGTAATGTCAGCAGTGCCTCGGCGGCGTTGGCGGTCACTATCGATGGCCCGGTCACAGTGACTACTAATGCTGATGCAGGTGCCGATGC
>CBFGWO010000113.1:0-11257 GCA_965652595.1 uncultured Cellvibrio sp.
CGACAGGATAGCGGCATGGGCGGCACATTGGCCGGGGTGGGTTCGTTGTCGCGATCGGATTCGATCAAAAAACGCAGCCGCTCTATTTCGGCGCGATTGCTTTCTACTTGGGAGGCAAGGTCGCGATTGGCTTGCTCCGCCGCTGCTATGCGTTCTTCATAGCTGCCATCCGTCGTTGAATCGCTTTCTGCAGCGGTATCATCTGAACCTGAGTCCTCGTCTTCAGCCGCAGAATCTTCCTCGGGTTTCGGCTTGTCATCACCATCGCGCGGCGAAGGCTTCCAGCCGCTGTCCTCGGGCACATCGAAAGGATTGGGCACAGCATCGGAATCCGCAGGTTCTTTGTCCTTGCGCGAATTGCTCTGCTTGGTGCCATCTTTGTCGATGGGTTTGTCCTCGGGTTTTTCCGGCGCAGGTTTGTCGGCGTCAACCGGGGGCTTTTCGACAGGAACATCGAAGGGGTTGGGCACGCCCTCGCCCTCTACAGGGGGCTTATCCTTGAACGAATTACTTTGCTTGGTGCCGTCTTTATCAGCGGGCTTGTCAGTGGACTGAGCGGGTGGCGATTTATCCGAAGCGACATCATCCGCCGCATCCGCCGGTGTCGGTGGCAAAAGAAGGGCCAAGCCAAGTACCAAGGCCGCTGCCGCACCACTGCCGCGACGCTTCATCAGCAACCCCGCGAGGAGCGCGGCAATAACCACCAGCACCGCCAAAATCGCCCAGAGCACAATCGAAGGAGAACCACCGCCCGCAGGCGCTGGCATACCCGCCTCAATAGCCCGGGGGGTGCCGGGCGCCGCATACACGGCGGTAAAACTGGGGGGAACCGGATCGCCTTGCCAGATAATGACGGTGGCTTTGGTTGGCGTACCATCGGCCGAACGCAGACCAACACCCAGATCACCGTGCGCACGACCATTGAAGCGATAAGTACCTGAACGGCCGGTAGAGCCGCTTGCCTCCACCTTGCCCCAGGTGTGGCGATGCAGGGTAACCTCCACCGGCGCATCAAGCCGTTCACCGATCACTTGCACGCTGACGGGCGCAGAAACATCCAGGCCGCGAACATAAACGCGCTTAAGGCCATCGCCGCGCAAGCGCACCTCAGACCTGGCCCAACGCCCAGGCTCACCGGCTTTTTCAGTCAGTTTTAACTGAACCCCTTTAACCTTGTCGCCCGGCAAGGCCGTGGGTTCAGCAATCACTGTCGCCGAAAACAACATTAGCCCCGAAAGTAAGAACCAAAGAGTTTTTTGCACCCGCTTTGCGCACGGCATCATTTCTGCTCCTTGAGGACGGACGCGCCGTCACTCATCAGGTGGGTTAAAGATCACAGAGGATAATCGTCCTTTTTGAGCAAATCTACCGAGGAATTGGTTAAGACTTGGCATTCCAGCTCCGGCATTATGCGTCCGGTCTCGGGCACCAAGCCCTGTGTCGTATTCTCATTTGATAGAAAACCTACCGTGAAAGATCTCGAACCGGATAACGACTACTCAGAACTGGACCTACTGCTGGCATGCTCAGCATGTGCTTTATATCCAACAGCAAACGCCAAAAACTTTCTTGACTGGATCGCCAAGGCAAGCCGCAACGATCTCTGCTGGAAGTTCTGGTGGACATCTACATGGTGGAAGGCAACGAATTCAAACGCAAAAAGTTGCTTGAGCGCGCTGCGCAATCCCAGGACAAACAACTCGCCGCTGACGTCTTGCCAGTATGCAAATGGACAAAGGAAAAACCCACGAAGCTTGGCAAAGTTTTAAGCAGGCACAGCAACTCGACCCCAATTCCCCTTCACTGGCGCTACTGGAGCTGACAATCCTCTGTGCGTCCGGCGAGTTGGTGCAAGCCAAAGCCAGAGCCCAATTTTGGCATGCGCATTTCAAGCGCAGTCGCAACGTCAACCCCGAATTTTTAGCCATGCTGGCGGATTGCGCCCGCGACCCTATGGCAACACTCTTTCAGGCTGCCCTAGGTGATGCTGAAGAGCTCGTCGCACTCCAACAGATCAACCAACTATTGGCTAGCGCTCCCAAACTGACGACCTGCTACACCTTCGAACGCGCCGATACCATGCTGGTTATGGAGCCCACTCCAATAATCGCCAAACTCGAAAAGCAGTGGCGAAAAAGTTTCAGCATCGAAAAACTATTTTTAACTCACACGCAGGTGACAGAAACAGACGTGTGGACACGACCCGACAGCTGGCTGTCAATGCTGGAAAAACACCCCAAGCTGTGGAATAGCTTTGAGCTGCTTGAAGCACTCCTGGAGAGAGCCCAGACGCTATTGGAAATTAATTTAAATTACGCGACGATACTCAACGGATCAACGATGAATGAGGTTTACAGCCTGCCATGGGGATTTATGGAAAACCGGCCCGCGCTGCGTCTTTTGCCGCACCGTTTTTTTCGCGCGCTTGATCAAGAATCAAATATAGACCCAATAGCCTGTGGCGAGCTACTGATTGCGCTCAACAAGCTTCTCGCACTTTATTTAGATGACAAAAAAGGCGGGGCCTTAACCCACCTCACCAAGATAACCAAGCGCTACAAGGTAGCCATCGACATGCTCTTCGCCAAATCACCACGCCAACCAAAATTTTCTCCTCAGGGGGTTAAAATCGGGAAAAGACGCGGGAGGCTATATTTGAATACATTGACATCGACCACAATCAACAGCGTCGACACACTGCGAACAGCTTTATGAGCCCTGATAAATTTGAAGCGCGTTTTATGCGTTAATTCACTGTCCACTTTTGGTGGCAGGAATCGGCTGGCAACACATTGCGCCTGGCAGCAGCTGAGGATATGCTCCGCGATGTCTCTTTTCCTATCGTTCTTGGGCTGCTTCTCTTACGCGTGTACGCGTGGTTCTGATTTATGAAAAATATCAATCGACTCCTGCTGGCCATTATAGCCTTGTATGTTGTGGCACTGCCGGCGCAGGCGCTTACCGAACTGCTGATGGACATTGAGCCCAACGATCAGATCCCTGACGCCAATGAGCTGGCCTCGCCTGGCCAACGGGATCGAGTCCGCATTATTGGCGAACTGAAGGATCAGGATCAGGATGCCTATTACTGGGTGATTGATGAAGAGGATGCCGGCGTGCGCTGGAATATTCGTCTGCAGGGACACCCGGGCGCGCTAACTCGACTGGACATCATGGACCTGACCGATGTTATGGAAGGGAAAACCCGGTCCAGCCTGGTCGGGCTCACGCTGGAATCGAAGCCACCGATACTGGGAACGCTTACCACCCGCGACGGTTTGCAGCCAGCGGTCTATGAAGGCTTGTTGCTCAGGCCTGGCAACTACGTGCTGGCAGTGTCACACAGCGGAGGCGCAGGTAGCTACACCGTGGAGATTAACCAGACGAGCTCAGACACCGTGCGCATGCTGGAAGACGACAATTCCGCAGAAAATCCTCGCAAGCTGCGTCTGCATACTGCGACAGCGGTGATGTCTCAGACCAACGCCTATTTCAGCTTTACCCTGAACAAAGAGGAGGCAAAAAACCAGACCGGCATTGCAGTGCAAACCCCACTGGGCGTACCCACCGATGTCAGGGTCACTGACAGTAATGGTGCCGAGGTAATCAGTCTTCAAGGTGACGGCGGGCATATGCTGCTGCGTGACGGCCTGCAATTACCTGCCGGTGACTACCGTATAGTGTCGCACTCCAACGCGTTGGCAGTACAACGCGTGTTGGTGACTATAGGCGCAGTGGCGGCAGAAGGGGCAGAAGTCGAGCCCAATGATCGGGAAGAGCAGGCCACCACTGTGGAGCCGGGCGCAACGATCCGTGGGCATTTGGGTAGCCCTGACAATCACGATTGGATGCGCTTTCGTATCGATGAAGAAAACGCCGCCAGTGTGTGGAACATCATCGCCACACCGGATGACTCGTCGGTCAACCTGACCCTGTGTCTCAAGCGAAAAGAGCTGTTCATTAATCATTGCCGTTCGAAGGACGAAAGCGCGGTTGCCGGTTTATATCGACTGAACCTGCCACCGGGCGATTATCTGATGAGTCTTGGGCCACGCAGTGGTGCGACCGACTGGACCCTCCAGTGGGAAAATCTTGGGCCGGCCAAGTCGGGCGTTGAAGCAGAGCCCAATGACACCTATCAGTTCGCCGCCACGTTTCCCGACAAGCCGGTTGCGCAAGGATACTTTGATGGAGCAGAAACAGATTTCTGGCGATTTAACGTCAGTGGAGAGCCGCAACTGTGGCGCGCACAGTTACAGGGTGAGGATATTTTTGAACTGTATCTCTACGACAATCAGGGCAAGGAGCTACAGAAGATTCGTGGAGGCAAGGATGAGAAGCGCATTCGATTGGATAACCTGTTTTTGGTGCCCGGGGAGTATTTTTTAGCTGCCAGCGGCAAGGATGCAGATTACCGCCTGGCGTTGCGCGCGCTCGGGCCACCCGGACCCGATGCAGAACTGGAGCCCAATGATGAACTACAAAACGCCCTGCCGTTGACGTTCGGTCAGGAGCGCAATGGTTTTATGCCCCATAAAGCCGATTCTGACCGCTATCAGTTCGGCCTGGCGGGACCAGAGCATGTGCGCATCACCGCGAAATCGCCAGTGGACGGTGCGATACGGGGAGACCTCAACGTCGGTGATGACAATCAGAATGTCAGCTCCATCCATCCACCCGCGAAGGCCGGCGTGTCGCTGGTGTGGGACGCGTGGTTGCCGGCCGGAGATTACAGTGTCAAGCTGGAACCGAGCATTCTGTCTGATGCTGAGTACTACCTGAAGCTGGAGCGCCTGCCCTGGTTTGATGGCGCGGTGGATCGGGAGCCTAACAATGATCCAGATCACGCTAGCCGGATTCGTCCCGACGGTCTGGTCGTGGGCGAAGTTGGCATCACGCGCGCCGGTGAGGACTGGTATCGTCTGCCCGCCGTTGAGACGGCAACCGCCATCACTCTTCCGTTCGCGGAACCTGTACGCTATGTCTTGTATGCCAACCGCGATTTCAAGCGAGATTTGTTGGCGCGTGACAATTCCAACAAACGGTATACCGCCACCTTGCAGCCGGGCACGAATTACTTTCTGAAAGTCCATGGTAAAGGGCCCTACGCGTTCGACCTGTTTGCGTCACCGGACACACCGGTTGACCCGGTGGAGACTGTGCAGAAGCCGGTGCGCTCGCCGGTAGCGGTGTCCGTTCAGTTTGATGGCGTGCCGCACGTTCAGGCGTTCTCGCCTTGGGAGCAAGTGGTCAAAGGTCGCCTGCTATTGAGTAATACTGGCTCGCAGGCACAATCTGTGGATCTGGAGGCCGTCCTGTCCGACGACCGTTGGCGTCTGGAAGGCGACCTGAACGACCTGACGGTGGCAGCAGGTGCCCGTCTGGCGCAACCCTTTGTGTTGGTGGTTCCACCGGATGCCTTGCCCGACCGGTCAGTGCGCGTGAATGTGCGTCTGATCGATGACGCCGACCAGGAAGCCTATGCTATCGGAGAGGTGGCCACCGACCCCGATGTGTTGCCGTCCAGTCCGCGTTACGCTTGGTTTATACCGCCCCAATTGCGCGGCGGCGTGAATGTCGCCGCCAGCGCCAATGGCGGAAAACTGGTGGAGAGTCCGGGTACTGACGCAAAACAATTGGCGGGGTTTGACGCTCTGATTGACGGCCTGACGGTATACGGCCGCTGGACAGAGGTCGGCTTGAGCATCGCCAACCGGAATGTTAGTGAGTTTCCCATGCCTACAATTGAGTTGGCCGGCAGTCAGCCGGTGCCGGTTGCCGGCTTTCTGATCAACCCCACCAGTACGATGGCGACGGGTAATTTTCTGAGCGAGTTTGAGGTGGCGCTGTCCCTCGACGGTGTGCAGTTCGATACAGTGATAAAGGGACAGTTGAGTCCGACCCCGCTGGAGCAGGCTTTTGTACTGGATGCTCCGGTGGACGCTCGCTTTGCGCGTTTGATCCCACGCAGCGGTACTTTTGGCAACACCAACACGGTCGGCGTCATCAAGCTGGGGGAGTTCAAGGTTGTCGCAACGCCAGGCTTTGTGCCCGACAATCTGACACGGCGGAATCTGGGTGAATTCGAAAACGGCGGGCATCTGGTCTGGGCGGAGCCGTGGATTCCTGGCAGCGGGTTTGAAAAGCGCTTGTCCGCAAGAGACGAAAATGCGCCAGCGAGTAATATCACAGTGGGTGATGCGGCCACTGTGACGCTGGGTTTCCATCATTCCAGGGCAGCGCGGCTGGCATCGGTGAGCTTTGCAAAGAAAACCGATGTGCCGCCGGGCGAAAATATTTCCCGGGTGGAAATTTCAGCGTCTACGACCACGTCACTGGGGCCGTTTGAACCGCTCGGTGAATGGCCGCTGGATCAGACTGATAGCGAAGTCACTTTTGACCATCCCATCTGGGCACGCTATCTGCGTTTTGGTTTTTACGGGGCGGACGATGTGCGCCGTCTGACCTTGCCCGATCAGATATCTGTGTGGGAAGTGCCGACCAGTGACAGCTATCGTTCAGTGCTGGCCGAATGGGGTCATTATGTTAGCAGTGGTCCGTTGGAGGCCGCCAATGAGCCACGCTACCTCGGCCCGACAGAACGCGGTGCCAATGACCGTCGCGAGACGGCGTTACCCTTGCCCGATGGCGAGGCCGCTCCGGGCGTTGCGCTGCTGGACGATTACGATGCCTGGTACCGGTTGGAGGTGCCCGCTGAGCTGAATACGATTTCCCTTGCGATGCGGGGAGCACCGACCTTGATGGCACAAGCGGAACTGCTGGATGCCGCTGGCGAGCGCGTTCCGATGTACCAAAAGGAATCAGCGCCCTCCGAGGCCATTTGGCAAGCGTTTGTGCAACCGGGTCAATCATACTGGCTGCGCGCCTATGAGCCGGCCCGGGCACTGATATTCAGTTGGGATACATCAGCCAGTGTGGGGTGGTACATGCCATCGATGCGCAACGCACTGTACCGCTATGCCGAGCGCATCAAACCCGAACGCGATGTTGTCAATCTACTGCCTTTCGGACACAACGCACCGCTGTTGCGCAATTGGCAAGGCGAACCCTATGCCATGAAACTGATGCTGAACAGCTACAGGCAGGAAACCGGCTCCAGTCAGGCCGAAATGGCGTTGGCGGTCGCCAGTCGGGAGATGGAAGGTAGGCCTGGCAAAAAGGGGGTGGTGTTACTTACAGACGCGTCGACTAATACCGATGCTGATTTGTGGCCGGCATTGCGTGATGGCCGCCCGATGGTGTTCGCATTGGGTGTCAGCTCAGAGGGCGCACTGGGGCCTCAACCCTATGTAGAACAAGACCTGATGCAGGAGTGGTCGCGAGTTAATGGTGGTGAGTACCAGTACATTACCAGTCTCGGGGCTTTACAGCAGGGATATGGACGGGCTATCTCACGAATGCGGCAGCCGGTGACCTTTGAGGTGCAGGCAGACTTCAGCTTTACCGAAGATCCCGGCCCTGCCAGCCTGCGGCTATCTGCAGGAGATGCACTGGCGGATCCTAGTGCGCGAGGTGCGGTAGAACTGATATTGGATGCATCGGGCAGTATGTTAAAGCGCATGGGAAACCAGCGCCGCATTGACATTGCCAAGACCGCAGTGGCGAATGTGGTGGAAAATGTGTTGCCCGAAGGTATGCCGTTGGCGCTGCGCGTGTACGGTCACAAGGAAGCCGGCAGTTGCCGTACAGACCTTGAGCAGAAACTGGCACCCTTGGATAAGGCGGCGCTACTGGCGAAACTGGACACCATTACCGCGGTGAATCTGGCCAAGACACCGATTGCCGACTCACTGGCACAGGTGGGCAAGGATCTAGCCAATGCCAAAGGGCGCCGATGGGTAATCTTGTTGACCGATGGCGAGGAAACCTGTGACGGTGACCCCTCTGCGGTGCTGGAGAAGCTGGCCGCCGATGGCGTGGATGTGCGCCTTAACATTATTGGCTTTGCAATCGATGATAACGCGTTAAAAGCCGAGTTCAGCTCCTGGGCGAAGCTGGGTGGCGGGAATTATTTTGACGCCGGTGCAGCGCAGGCGTTGAATGAGGCAATGGAGAAATCTCTGCAAATTCCATTTCGCGTCATTGACCGCAGGGGTGAGCAAGTGGCCACCGGGGTACTCGGCGGTGACGCGGTGGAAGTGCCCGCTGGCCAGTATACGGTGGAACTGGATACCGATCCTGTACAGCGCTTTCGGGAGGTACAATTGGCGCCTGGGGAAAGGCTGGAACTGACTGCCGGTGCTAGCGGCGGCTAATTCAATATTTTACCTGCACATACATCCTTTTATTTTCTAGCAGGTTTAAATCGATTTTTCGATGGGGTTAATAGTAATGAAAAATAACGTTAATAGGCTTTCAAGCGATCCAGTCGAAAACGCGCAAAGCACTCGTCTCAAAAAAGCAATTTCCTATGTGCTGATGTTTGCATTGAGTTTCAGTCCGCTTACAGCCTATTCAGCTGTTGAGTCGGTTGAAGCCGTAGAAACCGTAGAAGCCGATAGAGCCTATGCGAATGCAGTAAGCCGTCTCAATGAGTTTATGGGGCTTGTTAAAGCGCTACGTGGTGACATCGACCGGAGTGCGTTCGACACCGATGAGTTACTAAAAAAACTCGATTTCGATGCAGATAATATTATCCAGTTTGTCAGTAATGAAATTGCGTTTGAACAATATCCGGGATTGCTCAGAGGCGCTCAGGGTACATTAATGAGCAAGGCAGGAAACGCATTGGATCAGTCTCTACTGTTAGCAAAATTGCTCAATGATGCTGCCTACGACAGCCGTATCGTTCAGGGAAAACTGGATGCATCTCAAGCCGGGTTACTCCTGCAGCAAATGAGAAAAGAACGGCAGAATACGCCATCGGATGCCATGGAAAGGTATAAGGGTACATTGTCAAAAATGGCAAAGCTGGCGGGAATTCCTGACGATCAAATTGAGATGTTTGTTAAGAACGCCACCAGTGAGATCGCTATCAAAGAAACTGTTGAGTACACCGATGCCGCTAAAGAGCAGGCATTTATTGTTGAACAATTGAATAACGCCGGCGTACAAATTTCACCCGCCGATGTGACAGCAGAACTGAATGCAGAGGCACGCGAGTACTACTGGGTAGAGTACAGGGATGGACCATCGGATAAATGGATACCGATTCATCCCGCTTTTTCTCAGCCAGCGGCCGTTTTGGGTGATCTCGCCGTTGAACGGGTTATCAAAGGTGAGATACCTGAGGATCTCCAACACAGGTTTCGCGTGGAGTTTTTTGTGGAACAGAAAATAGGCGACAAGCTAGTGTCGGTGTCGCTGATGAAACCGTGGGAAATTCCTGCGGCAAATCTGGTGGGCAAGTCCCTTCAGTTTTCCAATGTACCTGACGGGCTAAAGTCCAACGCTGACCTCTCGCACCCCCAAAAGATTGCCGAGAATACGAATTTTTTGATTCCTGTTTTCAAAGTCGATGAAAAGCAGGTGGCTCAGCCCAGCTATTTTGATATGAGTGGCATATTGGTAGATGCGGCCACGGCAAGTAATGCCGCAGCGGGACTCTTTCAGACTCTGGGTAACAAAATGGATGGCGCACTCGGTGCTACTTCTGTCGCGGGAACCGACAAGGCCCCACCAGACACAAATTTTCGCACTATCAGTGCGCAGTGGATCGAACTCACCCGAATATTCCCAGGGGGGCGCGAAGAGAAAGTTAAGCGCTACGTGATAGACCGAATTGGTGCTGCAGGCCGGGAAAAAGGACAGCTTGACATAAATCACTTCAAAGACCGCAGCGCAGCAATATGGAAGCTCGCTACCACCTATAATTTTAATCTAACGACAGGGTCTTATCCGCAGGCCTACATACTCGACAGATACCTCAGTCGTCTTGAGTCGGCCCACCCATTATTTGAGCAATCATTACAGCAAAGCTATTACCCAGATAAGCCCGCAACGTTTAATGTGACTGGGTTAGAAAAAATAGTAGACCTTCCCGGATTGATAATAGCCGACTCCTTTAATCGCGTAGCCGAAGTCCAACAACGCGTGGCGAATTATCACTACGAACCTTCGCTGGTTATTTTCAGTAACAACTTTAGTTTTGAAGGTGGCCAGATGGCCGCCAGTATGACAGTCGATATTGTCAGCAACAAAAAACGTGTGTTGAGCCGTCAGAATGAACAGATAATGTATGCGGTACAAGACAATATTTTGTCCGGCACATGGGCAACCCGCCTTGAAGATCTAAGCTCAGCAAATTCAGACTCTCAACAGGTTTCTTCCTGGAATACACGAAAAGCTTTTCAGCAAGCGCGCAAAGACAAGCGCAAGATACTGGTTATGAAGCCCAGTGAGGCTTCGCGAGTCATCAATATCGCTGGCGCCTCCAGCGAGGCCAGGCAGGCTATAGTCAAGGACCTTGAAAATGGGTATCACGTGATTGTTCCTGACGGTACTGTGGATCCGGAAGGAAAATTCGGTTGGTGGAGGGTCAATACCCAAACTGGCGAAACTCTGGGCATGATCAATGAAGGGCTTGGAGGTGAAGCTGCACAGTATTTAGTTACTCTGATTAGTGTGGGTGTATCTGTAGTGCTGGCGATTCCCAGTTATATAGATTGCAAAAGTAAACCCCAGGCCGGTGGCTCGATGTGTAGCGCCGCAGGGTGTTTGAAAGGCGCGGGCATTGGAGTGCTGATTGGAACTGTCATTGGTTACAGCGTGGGCCTGATTGCCGCTGCGCTTGTAGCGCCGGGGGTAGCTGTAGCGGGCAGTGCCACGGTATACAGCTATGCACGTGAAGCGCCCGAGGCTATCCAGATTGGTATTGAAATAGGCGTGGCAAGAGGAATGGATATTGCCAATGCCACGAATATGATCCCGCAGTTACCCAACTGTATAGAATGATTTGCGTGGCCGATTGTGATCAACCAAGAGGATCCTCGATTGCTGGAATCTGGTTTGTAGTGCATTGCTAAGACAGGTCTGATGATGTCCTTTCCAGACAAGACCGAACGCCAGATTGATCTGCCAGGCAATGCGCGGACAGCCTTAGCGAGGATTGTGCTCCTCACTCCATCAATTCCGGTCACTCCCACTCAATCGTCGCTGGTGGCTTGCTCGACACATCGTAAGCCACGCGCGAAATACCGCTGATTTCATTGATGATGCGATTGGAGACCTTTTCCAGTAATTCGTAAGGCAAGTGCGCCCAGCGTGCAGTCATAAAGTCGATGGTTTCTACCGCGCG
>CBFGWO010000114.1:0-10943 GCA_965652595.1 uncultured Cellvibrio sp.
CGATCAATCAGCACAGGCACCCATTCATTCAAAAGTGCGCTATCCGGTGTGGTGAGCGTGAACTGGTATTGGGTACGGCTGACGCGATCTTCAATGCTCAACTCCTGCACCGGTTGGAACCAGGCGGTGATGCCCGGCACAGGTTTTATCGCGTCGCGCAGGCGCGCCAGAATTTCGCTGGCATTGGCGGTGCGCTGGCCGTGGGGTTTGAGGTTGATTTGCAAGCGTCCGCTATTGAGCGTGATATTACTGCCGTCCACGCCGATAAACGAGGAGATACTGGCCACATCCGGGTCCTGCAAAATCACATCGACCAGTTGTTGCTGTTGTTGCGCCATGGCATCAAAGGAAATGTCCTGGGGCGCTTCGGTAACTGCTTGAATCACTCCACTGTCCTGCACCGGAAAAAAGCCTTTGGGTACGGCGAGGTATAAACCGGCCGTGAGCGCAATGGTGCCCAGCATCACCATCATGGCGGCGGTGCGGTGTTCCAGCACGCGATCCAGCCAGACGCCGTAGTTGGCAATCAGGCGCGTCATAAAATCCGGCTTGTGTTCGTCGTGTTTGGGGGCTTCGCGCAACATGCGCGCGCACATCATGGGCGTGAGTGTGAGCGATACCACCAGCGAAATACCAATGGCCACCGCGAGTGTAATGGCAAATTCCTGAAACAAACGCCCAACAACATCACCCATAAACAATAAGGGAATTAATACGGCAATTAATGAGACGGTGAGCGAGATCAGCGTAAAGCCAATTTCCGCTGCACCCTTAAGCGCCGCCTGCATGGGGGACTCGCCCATCTCCCGGTGGCGCGCGACGTTTTCCAGCATGACTATCGCATCATCCACCACAAAGCCGGTGGCAATGGTGAGCGCCATCAGTGACAGGTTGTTGATTGAAAAACCCATCAGGTACATCACACCAAAGGTGCCGATCAGCGACAGGGGCACCGCAATACTGGGAATAATGGTGGCGGGAATAGTGCGCAAAAATACAAAGGTCACCAGCACCACCAGGCAAATGGCGAAGATAAGTTCTTTTTGTACATCGCGAATAGAGGCGCGAATACTGTGGGTGCGATCCGAGAGCACCGCCACATCAATCGAGGCGGGCAGGGTGGCAGTGAGTTGTGGCAAGAGTGCGGCAACACTGTCGGCGACTTGAATCACATTGGCGCCGGGTTGACGCTGGATATTGATCAACACCGCCGGTTGGGTATTTGCCCAGGCGGCGAGAAATCTATCCTCTGCGCCGTTCTCGACGCGCGCAATATCTTTTAAGCGCAGCGGCGCCCCATCGCGCCAACTGATTAACAACTCGCGATATTCCTCTACCGATTTAATCTGGTCGTTGGCATCGAGCATGGTGGAGCGATTGGGGCCATCGAAGCTGCCCTTGGGTTGATTGGCGTTGGCGGTGACTATGGCGCTGCGCACTTGTTCCAGCGTCATGTTTAACGACGCGAGCGCGGATGGATTCACCTTAACGCGAATCGCCGGGCGCTGACCACCGGCGAGACTCACCATGCCTACGCCGGGCAATTGCGCCAGCTTTTGCGCCATGCGCGTGTCGATTAAATCGTACACCTCGGGCAGTGGCAGGCTGGGTGATGTGACTGCCAGCGTCATGATGGGTGCGTCCGCCGGATTGACCTTGCGATAAATTGGCGGTGTGGGCAGGTCGTTGGGCAACAAACTGCCCGCAGTATTCATCGCCGCTTGCACTTCCTGCTCCGCCACACCCAAATCAATTTCCAGGGAAAATTGCAGGGTAATAATTGATGCGCCGGTAGAACTGGTGGACGACATTTGCTTTAAGCCGGGAATTTGTCCCAGGCGTCTTTCGAGGGGCGCGGTAATGGTGCGTGCCATCACATCCGGGCTGGCGCCAGGATTAAAGGTAAACACCTGAATAATCGGGTAATCCACTTGCGGCAGTGCTGCCACTGGCAGCAGTCGCCAGGCGAGAATGCCGGACATCAGCAGCGCCAGCATCAATAGCGATGTGGCGACCGGGCGCAGGATAAAAGGGCGCGAAAAACTCATTCTTCAAGTACCTGGGTGGGGCGACCGTCGCGCAGTCGATCGATACCTTCAATCACCACCGCATCACCGGCTTCCAATCCCGCTGACACTGCAATTCTGTCGCCCTCCAAAGGCCCAAGGGTGAGCATGCGCATGCGCGCACGTTGTTGTTCGTCCACCACATACACATAGGTGCCGGCGGAGCCGTATTGCACCGCATCCGCGGGAATGGTGATGGCATCGGCCAGAGTTTCGAGTTGTAGCCGCGCATTCACAAATTGATTGGGGAAGAGGCTGTCGTCGGTGTTGGAAAATTCCGCCTTAAGACGTAAGGTGCCGGTGGCCAGATCAATTTGGTTGTCGAGTGTGGTTAACTCACCCGATGCCAGCCGCGTTTGTTCGCTGCGATCCCAGGCTTCCACAACCAGTTTGTTCCCAGCGGCCTGAGCTTGCGCGTGGGCCGCTCTCACGGCCACCAGCTGATTTTCGGGAATGGTAAAGTTCACCGCGATCGGCTGGGTTTGGGTGATGGATACCAGGCCCTGGTTATCGCCCGAATTAACCAGGTTGCCCATATCCACCCGGCGCAGACCCAGGCGGCCGGTAATGGGCGCCTCTATGCGGGTGTAGGAAAGTTGCAGGCGCGCGTCTTCCAGTTGTGCCTGGTGATTTTTGAGGGTGCCTTTGAGCTGCTCAACCAGCGCTTCCTGTTTGTCCAGTTGTTGCTTGGGAATAGAGTTCTGAGTGAACAAACGCTGATAAAGCTGAAAATCATCTTCGGCGCTTTTTAGCTGGGCGCGGGTTTGTTGCACTGTGCCTTCCGCTTGGGCGAGGCGCACCTGATAGGGTGCCGGATCTACTTCGGCCAGCAGAGTGCCTGCCTCGACCATCTGGCCCTCATCAAAATGCACACCCACCAAAATACCGTTGACCCGGCTGCGCACTACCACCGTATTCAGAGGTGCCACAGTGCCAATGGCTTTTACCCGCACCTGTAAATCTTCGCGCACCGCGGGCACGACTCTGACTGGCACAGGGCCCGCCCAGGGGTTGGGCGGTGGTGGCAAGGTTTCCTCAGGTGCGCGCAATACAAAAAACCAGAGTAACAGGAGCGCGAGCAGGACAACTGCACCCAGCAACCAGCGTTGCGGACGAGAAAGGCGGGAGAGGAAAGCCATTAGTAATAATCCGATAGGTAAATTATTGATTTAAAACGATATGAGCCTAGGGGAGGGACTGGGGCATCGCAACCGGCTTTACAAAACCCAACCATTAAGCAGGCTTTGTTAACACGGCGCGCGTTTTCGGCGCACGGATGCCGGTTAGCGGTTGATACTGCCCCGGTGACCACCGACAATAGTGCCGCAACTCGATATTCATTTGCCAACAACGAGGAGTTTTTATGGGCATTCAATGGCGACACCTGATTAGCACTCTGGCGCTGGGTTTAACGGCCAGCCTGAGCATGGCAGCGGACTTTACTCTTGCACCCTTACCCTATCCCAGTAACGCTCTGGAACCGGCGATAGATCAGTCCACTATGGAATTGCATCACGGCAAGCATCACCAGGCTTACGTAAACGGACTAAACGCTGCACTGCAAGCCTTGCCGCAAACCAAAGGGCAAAGTCTGGAACAACTGTTGGCGCGCATCAGTGAGCTGCCGGTGGCGGTGCGCAACAACGGCGGTGGCCATTGGAACCACACCTTCTTTTGGCAAAGCATGGCTCCCGCAAATAAAGTGGGTTCCATGTCCGCGCCACTCAAGCAGGCGATTGAAAAACACTTTGGTTCACTAGACGACTTTAAAACCCAGTTTCGTCAAGCGGGCCTCAGCCGTTTTGGTTCCGGTTGGGTATGGTTGCTGGTAGATGGCGAGGGCAAACTGGTAATCAGCAGCACACCCAATCAGGATAATCCTTTGATGGATGTTGCCGAAGTGCGCGGTACGCCCCTGCTGGGTAATGATGTGTGGGAACACGCTTACTACTTGCAATACAACAATCGCCGCGCCGATTATCTGGATGCCTGGTGGCAAGTGGTTGATTGGGCGGTGGTGTCACAGCGTTATCAGGCTGCGCTGAAATAGGTGCACTGAAATAACTGCACTGGAATAAAAGATCCCGCCGTGGAGCGATTAACACTGGAGCGCCATCAGGTATGGATTTACCTGGGCGCTATTTTTTTTGGCCTGTTGCTGGGCGGCAATTTTCCAGCGCTGACTGGTCCAGCTTCCCTTCTGCTCTGGCCTTCGCTGGCACTGCTGCTGTTTGCCGCTTTTGTACAAGTACCCCTAAAAGAAATTGGGCGCGCCTTTCGCGATCATCGGTTTGTTGTTGCGTTGGTGCTGGGCAATTTTGTGTGCTTGCCGCTACTGGTGTGGAGTTTCCTATTCTGGTTGCCAGCAAACCCCGCCCTGCATCTGGGTGTTCTGTTGGTGCTGCTTGTACCCTGCACCGATTGGTTTATCACCTTTAGCCAATTGGGCAGGGCAGACTTGCCGCGCGCTATGGCAGTCACTCCTATCAACCTCTTACTGCAACTGCTGCTGTTGCCCCTGTATTTATGGATTTTTATGGGTGATTGGCCTGAGGTTGTTTTAGGGGAAGTCTTTGGGGTTGGGCAGCTCTGGCCAGCGCTGCTGGTGATACTCCTGCCTTTGCTGGCTGCCTGCCTTGCGGAACTCTGGATGCAGCGTCGCGGTTCACGCGTAATTTTGCGTGAGCGCCTCGCTTGGTGGCCAGTGCCACTTCTGGCTTGGGTCGTTATGCTGGTGGCCGCTATACAGGTGCAGCAGGTTTTCGGGGTGCTTAGCTGGCTGGGGTGGTTGCTGTTGGTGTTTTTGCTCTTTTTACTGCTAGCTGCGCTGCTGGCCAAGGTGCTAAGCGCCTTTTATAAATTGTCTGCTGAACAGGGTCGCACCCTGGCTTTTAGTTTTGGCACGCGCAACTCGTTTGTAGTTTTGCCGCTGGCGCTGAGCTTGCCACCTGGTTGGGAGCTGGTGGCGTTGGTGATTGTTGTCCAGTCGTTGGTGGAGCTTTTTGGAATGAGTTTTTATCTTTGGTGGGTACCGCGCCGACTCTTTCCTTGAGTGACGCGATGAATGATGTACATCAACTAAATTTATTCAACCCTTGGTAAAAGCCGTTAGCTCGGTATAGCCGCTCACGTTGCCTTTTTTGTCCAGGTTGAGGGACTTGACCACGCCAAAACCGGGGACAAAATAATCCACGGACTTAACTTCTTTTTTGATCAAGCCTGCATCAACTACCGTGGTCTGGCTGACCTTGAAGGTTTTATAAGTTCCTGCGGCAACCTGGATCTCTTCCTCGGCTTCGACCTTACGATCCTTGATATCCACGCGCATACTCATCAGCGTCATTTGGCCCATGCGGGTTTTGATGTGAATAGAACCGTTGGGCAGTGTTGAACCCGCACTCAAGCGCGCCGGAAATTCCAGTTGATGGGTGCTGATTTCGACATCCATTCCCTCTTGGGTTTTTAGGGCGTTGGGGTCGATCATCGAGCGCATATCAAACTTGAACACGCCATTCACGCATTCCATGTCGTAGTTCATTTGATGGGTTTCCTTGCCCTTTTTATTTAGAAGGGTAGTGTTGAGCGTCCACTTAAGTCCATTGGGAATTTTGGACTGATTCACGATTTGATAGCGGGCGACAGATTCCTTTTTGCCCTTTTTATTAAACTGGGTCATCTCCCAGTGAGTTCCCTGGGTGAGAAAGGAGCCGTCATCGCAGGATTGGGCCTGGACTTGGGTGGCCAGACACAGAAAAAAGACCGAAAGCAGCAGATTTTTCAACATGGCAATATCCTTGTTTGGGTGAAAGGGAAGACTTACCGCAAGAATATTAAAGAATCGTGAACTCAAAAGAAACTAGGCGCAATACTAGGCAAATAAGAGCTCGCTGGGTGATTCGTTTTAGGAATAGAACCTTAGTCCGGTGGGCTCAGGGATTGCACGCCCACCGGGCTACAGTGCTAAATACGGATTGTGCAGTTGGTAGCAATTGAAACGTTAGGTCCGAAAATTGGTCCAGTTGCAGTTTCTGGCGCATAGTGCCCACTGGCTGATGAGCCTTGGGTGTTCTTCTTCCAGGTATTATTTCTGAAGTCTGCAATAGCGGATCCAGCAGAGCAGCTCATAATACTCAACACAACTGTAGCGTTATTACTAAAGGTGGTACCGTTGATTCTGGGGGATCGGGTCGTACTGGTATGTTCAGTGATACGAATGTGGGTTCCTCGTGAATTACCGAATCTCAAGTCGTCACCTGAAAAAGAGGCATTTTTTCCAAGGAAAATACTGATACCGTTTGCTGTGTGGAATGCGACGTCGGCAAAACCTTCTGTTTTGGCATATTGGTGGCGAAGTTCAAGACCAATACCATCAGGGTGCTTAATTTCCAGCAAAGGAAGATTTTGATAGTTGTTTGCTGGTGCGGTCACAGATCCGAAGATACCTCCTATAGAAATCAGTCCCTTGCCCGTGTTGTCATTTGAAAATGTTCGCTCGATAAATACAGCTGCTGTATGCAGGCTGTCCCTAAACCTGACGGTTGTGTCAATTTCTGAGTAAAGAGCAAAGCCTGGTCTGTTCCATTTTAGCTCGCCACCTTCAAGACTTAAGGACGCATTTTCATAGACTTTGATTGCGGGCTTTTCGCTGCACGGCGAAGCGCAGCTTCCCGTGCCATGAATCCTCATATCGTTTAAGCTGACGTAGGCACCACTTTTGACCTTCAGTAGTGTTTGGTTGGGCGACCCGCTAAAGCGAAGATCTGTTGCAGAGAAGCTGGCGCCTGTGCCACCGACTTCAATGCCTGAAGTAATGTTGTCGCGAATATGTATGGTCCTTGCAGATACTCTCCCTCCGGCAGTGCAATGCTGTCCCCTTTAATCGCCACAGAGGCTGCTCTGGAAATCGTCTTGAATGGTGATTGTTTGCTACCTGTCGAGACTCGGGGATTATCAGTTCCATTGACAGGATCTACATAGTAAGTGGCGGAAAATACCTTTGTTGATACAAAAATTAGAAAAACAACAGATAATAAAATGCTTGATACGCGAACTTTTTTCATCATTACGTTTCCTGGATTAGTTATTAAAATGGTATTCCAAGAGTACTCCCAGGTGCATTGAGAGTGGCTTCTTAGGGTTACGGCTCCTGCACGTATATCGCTGCTGATGTAGCTATTTTTCTCTCACTGTCCACATAGATAATATTCAGCAGAATAATTAACGAGACCGGCTGGCCTCCGGCGTATTGCCGTAGGCGCCCATATTGATTCGACCACCATTGGGCGATGGCTCTTGCGAATAGGAGGAACTTGGATCTCCTGCATCTATCGCCGGGCTGTGCACAGGATCGGTTTCCCAAAAATTGAGCGCGGCGTTATAGCGACCAGCGGTGGATTGCAAGTGGTAGTCGCGCCCCGGAGAGTTTGCAAAGTAAGGATTAGTGCTGATATTGCCAGGCCCTTGGGTTAACACGTTGCCGTAGCTTCCAGCCCCGACCACGGTCCGAAAGTTTGAGTAGCTGACATTGACGGTATTGTTATCTTCCTGGAAGAAAATATCGGTGGTGCCAACCGGATTCCAAACAATCGAATTTTTAAGCACCATGTCTGAATTCGCTTCCATCATGATCGCATTCAGTCCCGGACAATTGTGATCGGCCACGGTAATATTGGTCGCGTAGAGCTTGGATCTCACGCCGCTACCACCGTCAACGGCAATAGCGTCACCGCCTTCCTTGGAGCAGCGATTGTTGTAGAAGATGTCATTATTCATGTAGACCACAGAGCCTTCATCAACAAAGAGAGCACCGCCATGCAGTGGCGAATAATTTTCCGTCCAGATATTTCCTGAAAGATAATGTGGGCCGCCGAGCGTAATCATGCCGCCACCCCAGCCATAGCCAGCTGAGCGACCAACCTCATTGTTTTTAACGAGATTGTTTCTGAAGGTAACCTGGCCGCGCCACAACACCATGCCTCCGCCATGATCACCGCCACCAAGATTGCTTTGAATGGTATTGTTTTCTATCAGCGCTTCAACCGGGCTTATGTTGAGTGCGGCCCCCCAATCGCCTTTGTTGTTCTGAATCAGGTTGCTGCGAATAGTGATATAACCACCGTCTAGCGCTATGCCACCGCCATTCGAAACGCTGCCGTTTTCTTCGATAATGTTGTCGGCGATAAGCATGTCGCTGTTCGCTCGTGTATTTCCTTCGGAATCAACATTGACACCCCAGCGACCGCCCTTAATCCTAAAGCCTACCAACGATGATGCACCTGGACGAATGGCAGAAATCACGGTGGTGCTGGCTGAGGTGCTTTGAATAACTGTGTCGAAACTGCGGGAATTGCGCGTGGAAAAGTCTGCTGACCAACCGCCGCAAAGTTGAACAACCTTGCGCGTAATTTGAATGGCTTCAGTGTAAGTGCCTGCGGCTACGTTGATCGCGGCATTCGCTGAGGCAGCAGTAACAGCGGATTGAATCTTGCGATAGGGTTGGGCCTTGGTGCCGCTTTCTGTTCCTGCGTAAGCGCCGTTAACGTAAAGCGTTGTGCCCGATCCTGGCACGCAGTCGATGGAAGCCTGCCCGCTAGAGGAGCTGCTGGATGAAGAAGAACTACTGGATGATAAAGAGCTACTCGATGAAGAAGAGCTGCTTGATGTTGTCGTCGTGCTTGAGCTGCTCTGAGTTGAACTTGAACTTGAACTTGAACTTGAACTTGAACTACTGGGGCTCGATGTGGTTGAGCTGAATGTTGTGGAACTGCTTGAGTTTTGACTGGGGCTGCTTGAGCTTTCATTGGAGCTGGAGGAACTCGCAATCACCAAGTCACCGGTGAGCATCAATCTATCAAGATTGGGGCCGCCAGTTGCCGTGGTGGATGACGCTCTAATAGCGTTGTTGCCGGCCACGAGATTCACAATCAGGCTTTGAGTTGCCCAGCTGTTCCATGCGCCCGTGGTATCAAAAGACAGGCTCGGTGTTACAACTACGCCATTGACGAGTATCGCCATTGGCCGTGCCTGAGAGGTTCCATTCGCGTAGCGAAAGCCCAATTCTACGCTGGCTGCTTGCGATAGATTTACATTCCACTGCACATAGCTATCGTTCACGTTGTCGTAGTTGACATAGGCGCTGCCACTAAAACCTGAATGCTCTGTTTCAACCTTCCCCTTAAAAATCGTTGCTTCTTCTGCTTCGAGGCTGAGCGTTATGTTCGCACTCGAACTTGAGCTCGACGCCGTCGATTCAGACGAAGCGCTATTGGATTGCGAACTTTGACTGGATGATGGCTGGCTTGATGACATCGGGCTGGAAGACATCAGGCTTGATGAAGACTGAGAGCTTCTTGAAGAACTGGATGAAGAGCTTGAGCTTACCGAAGAAGCACTGGTAGTCGACGAAGAACTCGAGACCAGCACCGAAGAGCTGGTCGATGAGATGGAGCTAATTGTCGAGATTGAAGATGACTCGCCAGCTAACGAACTTGACGAGGACGAAATAACCTGGCTTGAACTGCTTGCGGCAGGACCACTTGAACTGGAGACCGCAGTGTCCTCGGTGGGTGCACCACCGCAGGCCACCAGCAGATTGGCCAAACAGCTCATACCGAGCAGCCGGACACCGGATTTTGTATTCAGATTCATCTTCATATCCCCGATTTATGGCAACAACGCATCAGCACGCTGATTAATGTATTCCTCAATCGCGGTGTAGCCGGAAGGCATAAGGGTGTTGTGGTCTGCAACGTGCGGGCTTAATCCCAAATGTGCCCGCTCGGCTTCCCATAAATCCGGCATGCCATCGTTATCACTGTCTAGCGGAGCGGTGCCCGGTGTCAGTCCGTCCATCATGTTCAATCCGTCGCGGCGACTGCCCCAGGCGCCGGTACCCGCTTGCAATTCGGTGATGGTGCGCCGCGTTACCACATCGCGTGGGAAGGCGCCCACTTTGGCAACCACCTGGGCGTAGGCTTCGTTTGCCGTTTTTATTGCAGGCGCGCGCCAAAGTGAGTTGCTGGAGAAGTTATAAGCGGTGTTGGAGAGCGTGAAGTTGGTGTACTGATTATTTTCAGTGTTGCTGCAACGAGGATTGGTCATATTCCCCGCCGGGCATTGGCTGTTGCCGGCGGAAGTGTCGGTCCAGTTTCCTACCGCATAGTAAGACGAGGGAATATCGCCATTTTCTTTCCAGAACCAAATAGGAATCAGGGTGTTGGTGGAGGGGCCGGCCTTGAAGTAATTGCCTGCGATATTGAATTGGCCTGCGTTGTTATTATTCGCTGCCGGATCATCGTGATGGAAGCCGTGGCGAACGTTATAGATCACGTTGTTGATCACATCCGCCGGACCATTGCTGATCGCTGGATTGCGACGGAAGTTATGCGCAAACAAGCTGTTCAACACACTAACGCGATGGCCTGGCTCGCCACTTAAAAAGCCAAAGTTGTGATTGCGGCTGTCGAGGTGTGCGCTTTCAATGGTGCTCCATTGCAGCGTGATGTCCTGGGCTTCATACGCATCGATAGTTTCATCGACGCCAAAGGAGGCCGACACATGATCGAGCATCACTCTATTGCTTTGGTAAATCTGAATCGCGTCGAACTGATCCTTGTTGCTGTCGTCATATTCCGGGCGAATACGCAGATGGCGAACAATAACGTTGCTCACCCCGGCCATATAAAGACGCCCTTCGATGGTAATGCCCGCACCGGGTGCGGTTTGTCCCGCGATGGTTAGGTTGCCGTTTTCCACCCACAAAATCCCGCCGTACTTGCCGCCTTGGCCGGGTACGCGAATAGTCCCGCTCACATCAAACACAATAATCCGGCTGCCGGATTGGCTTAAAGCATCGCGCAGGCTGCCAGCGCCTGAGGC
>CBFGWO010000115.1:0-10925 GCA_965652595.1 uncultured Cellvibrio sp.
CGCTCCAGGTAATCCTGATAAGCCGGAATCGATACCGCCGCCATAATGCCTATCACCGCAATAGTGCCGAGGATGGGGCCGATCAAACCCAGAATCCAATGCCACACTTTGTTGGGTGGTGGTTGAAAGCCGTAGTTGTTGGCGCCCTGGGTTCCCGGTGCAAAAACCAGAAAGAGCGCGAATATGAGGTTTACAAGGGGAACCAGCATCAGCAGGCACAGCCAGCCACTTTGATTGAGATCGTGCAAACGCTGGATCATGATAATGAACGAAAACACAATCGCAGCAACATAGCCCGCCGCGAACAACACCCAAAAGAAAGGCGATATAGCCATAGCCAAGCCAGCGCCTGCGGCGAGCGCCAGATAAATCACCAACATACCAAGGAAGCCGTGGGCCAAATAACGCAGGCGGCCAATGCGACTGGAGGGCGATAAAAAGCGAATTTCACCAAATTGTTGATCGTCCATCGCGAGCTGGCCGCTAGGGGTTTGGTAAGGGTTTTGCGTAGCTTCCATGGGAGGCTCCTTGAGTTGTATCAGTGTGTTTATTGTTGGGTATTGCGTGTTGAGCAGTTAACGCCCACAACCCGAGGGTTGGGGCGTTAGATTTTACGCCTAGCTGAAAAGGTTGCGAAAGAAAAGTTTTATGCCATCCCATAGCCGTGCAAAAAAGCCGGATTGCTCCACGGCTTGCAGCGCAACCACGGGCACTTCAGCCAGCAGTTCGTCGTCCAGCATCAGGCGCAGTTGACCCATTTCCTGACCGGCCGTTAACGGCGCGGTGATGGTTTCGGGAATTTGCAGGCTGGCTTGAATGTCGTCGTGACGGCCGCGTGGCAGGGTGAGTTTGATGGCCTCTTGCACGCCCAAATTGACCTGATCGCTCAGGCCTTTCCACACCCTGGCTTGATTGAGCACTTCGCCTGCGGCGTAAAGGTCGCGGGTGTCATAGTAGCGAAAGCCGTAGGAGAGCAGTTTTTGTGATTCTGCTGCGCGCGCTTCTTCGCTGTTGGTGCCCATTACCACCGAAATCAAGCGCATGTCGCCGCGCTTGGCCGAGGCCACCAAGCAAAAGCCTGCTTCTTCGGTGTGGCCGGTTTTGATGCCGTCTACCGAGTCATCGCGAAATAGCAGCAGGTTGCGGTTGGGCTGGCGAATGTCGTTCCACACAAATTGCTTTTCTTTGTAAAAGCTGTAGTGCTCCGGGTGATCCTGGATTTTTGCGCGAGCGAGAATGGCCATATCCCGCGCGGTGGTGACATGCCCCTCGGCGGGCCAGCCGGTGGCGTTTTCGAAGTGAGTGCCGGTCATGCCCATGAGCGCGGCCTTTTGGTTCATGATGTCGACAAAGGATTCTTCGCTACCAGCAATGTGTTCGGCCAGCGCGACAGAAGCGTCGTTGCCCGATTGCACAATCACCCCCAGCAACAAATCGCGCACCGACACCTGGGTGCCTTCGCGAATAAACATTTTTGAGCCGCCCATACGCCAGGCTTTAACGCTGATGTTAACCATGTCCTCTTCGTTGAGGCTTCCGCGCTTAACCTCCTGGGACACGATATAAGCGGTCATCATTTTGGTGAGGCTGGCGGGTGGCAGGGATTCGTCGGCATTTTTTTCCACAATCACTTTGCCTGTGTCGGCGTCAATGAGTATGTAGCCGGTAGCCGCCAACTGCGGCGGGGCGGGAATGATGGTGGGCTGGCGCACCGCCGGTGTGGGTGTGGGCGATACCATTTGCGCCAGGGCGCCCTGGGCGAGAAAACACACTAGCGATCCGACAAACAATTTATAAAACATACGCAAAAATCACTCCTGCTTAGGAAAAATTCAGAAAAACCTCAAGGGCCTTAAACCTAAGGACCATAGACAACATGAGGTGTTGGAACATTCAAACGCTGTATTTGTTCACGGGCATCCTGCAATTGCCGCGCATTGCTCAGCGGCCCCACGCGCACGCGAAAAACCACCTTATCCGTTTGTGCACGACTGATGGTCACAGGAAATGACAGGCGCCTGCCCACATCCGCGGCAAATTGGCGTGCGCTGGCTTCAGCACTGAAGGCGCCGATTTGCAAAAAGGTGTTAGGCGGCAATTGGCTGCCCGGCACTGACTCGCTGGGCTGACGTGCCAATGGCGGCGGTGGGCCGTCCTGGGGCAAGACAATTTCCACATCCACCAACCCGGTGCCCGCACCGAGAATGCCGATGCGCTGGGCGGCGGCGTAGCTCAAATCAATAATGCGGTCGTTGTGAAAAGGGCCGCGATCATTCACGCGCACCACCACGGTTTTGCCGTTAGCGACATTGGTTACCCGCACGTAAGACGGAATGGGCAGGGTTTTGTGGGCAGCGGTCATGGCGTACATGTCGTAAACCTCGCCATTGGAGGTGCGGCGCCCGTGAAACTTGGTGCCGTACCAGGAGGCTTTGCCGCGCTCCTTGTAGGCGCTTTCGTCTTCGATCAGGTAGTAGGTTTTGCCCAGCACTGTGTAGGGATTTTTATTGCCCGCACGGGTGCGCTCTTCGTAACGGGGCACGGCATCTGGCACATGGGAGGTGTCCACCACTTTGGGGGGCGCGCCATCGCGTACGTCGTCAAAGCGCGGGCCGCTGGTGCTGCCGCGTTTGTCGCTCACGGGCGTGGAGCAAGCCTGTAGCAACACTAGCGCAACAAAAAGTGCCCCGACTTTTTTCATTGGCTTAGCTCCCACTGATCTTTAATCGCCTGACTTAACTGGTATACCGCCATGGAATAGAGGTGGCTGCGATTGTAACGGCTAATCACGTAAAAATTCTGTGTGGTCAGCCAGTATTCCGTGCCGTGCTGGCCTTCGAGTTGCAATGCAGCAACTGGCGTGGCAGGTTCCAGCGGGGCAATGGCGCTAAAGCCGCGCTTTTGCCAATCGCGCAGTGGGCTCGAAGGCGGTTGCAGGCTGTTGAATTCAATGCTGGCGGGATCACCTTCAAAACGCGCGCGGGAAACAACCGGCTTGCCTGCCTGCCAACCGTGACGGGCAAAATAATTGGCCACACTGCCGATGGCATCGGTGGTGTTGTTCCAGATATCGGTAAGGCCATCGCCATCAAAATCCACCGCGTAGGCGCGGTAGCTTGACGGCATAAACTGGCCGTAGCCCATAGCGCCCGCGTAAGAGCCTTTAAAGTTGAGTGGGTCCTGCTTTTGCTCTCGCGTCAGCAAAAAATAATTTTGTAATTCCTTACGAAAAAAAGGCGAGCGCGGTGGGTAGTCAAAGGCGAGCGTGGTGAGCGCATCCACCACCCGGTGGCTGCCGGTGTTGCGGCCATAGTTGGTTTCCACACCAATAATGGCCACGATAATTTCGGCGGGCACACCGTAGGTTTGTTCCGCTCGCGCCAGCACCTGGGCGTTTTCCTGCCAAAACAACACGCCGTTGTTGATTCGCAGCGGCTGGATAAAAATCGGGCGGTACTCTTTCCAGGTTTTGGTTTTTTCGGCGGGGCGGGCAATTAAATCCAGAATCGATTGTTGGCGCTGGGCCGCCCTTAACCAGCCGGTGAGTTGCGCCTGGTCAAACTGGTGATCGCGCACCATTTCTTCGATAAACGCCGCCGCCTCGGGATGTTGGCTGTAGTCGGCGGTGACCGGCGGTGCCAGCAAGAGGAGTGTGCTGGCCAATCCTGTCCAGAAGCCTGCACGCGTGGTTTTTTTTGCCATCTGGGTTTTCCTGGTGTTGATTGCAGTTGAGTTATTGCGGCGTCATCACGCGGCGCGGTTGGGTGGCAATGGCCATCAGAATGCCAAAACCCGCCATCAGGGTGACTATGGCGGTGCCGCCCTGGCTGATCAGCGGCAAGGGTACACCCACCACCGGTAAAAGCCCGGACACCATGCCCATATTGACGAAGATGTACACAAAAAACGTGAGCGTAATACTGGCCGCCAGCAGTCGACCAAAGCTGTCTTGCGCGCGCAGGGCAATAATCATGCAGCGCAGCAGCAACAGCAAATAAACAGCCAGCAGAATCATCACACCCACAAAGCCAAATTCTTCGGCCATCACCGCGATAATAAAATCCGTGTGTCCCTCGGGCAGAAAATCCAGCCGCGATTGGGTGCCCTCAAGCCAGCCTTTTCCATACTGGCCGCCGGAGCCAATGGCGGTTTTGGATTGAATAATGTTCCAGCCTGCGCCCAGGCGATCCGCCTCTGGGTTAAGCAGCGTTAGCACCCGCTTGCGCTGATATTCGTGCAAGCCAAATTGCCAGATGGGCCAGAGGCTGGCAGCGGCGCCAACACAAGCCACAACAAGATAACGCCAACGCAAACCGGCAAAAAACAGCACCATAAAACCCGATGCGCCCACCAGAATGGAGGTGCCCAAGTCCGGCTGTTTCACAATGAGCCCCACAGGTATGGCAATCAGTATCAAACTAAAAAACACATGCTTGAAGCGCGGCGGCATAAAACGACGGCTAAGGTAAGCGGCGATCATCACCGGCATGGCCAGTTTCATAATTTCCGAAGGCTGAAAGCGAATCACACCCAGATCCAACCAACGCTGTGCGCCCTTGGCGCCCACACCCACCCAAAGCACCAACACCAACAAGACCAGACCGCCGGTGTAGGCCCAGGGGGCAAGTCGCCGCATTAGGTCCACCGGCACCTGGGCGACTGTGAACATCACGCCAAAGGCGATAGCAAAGTAAATACCCTGGCGCATCACCGCCTCCTGGCTCTCTGAACTGGCGCTGTAGAGCACCAACAAGCCAAAGGCGGAAATCAGCACTAGCAAAAACAGCAGCATAAAATCCAGATGCAAACGCTGCTCCAGCGCTTGGCGCCGGGCAAGGCCCATTCCGGTGCGCGGTAGGCGGCGCAAAAAATCCTGGCGACTCATGGGTTGGTTTCTCGTTGAGGGCGATTGACCGCCAACCGACGGGGCTCGGCATCGGCCTGCGCATTACGGGCAACGGGCGGTGGCGCGAGGGGTTGGGTCATGATCTTGGGTTCGAGGTATTTGCCCAACAGGTAGGCGTCCATCATCTTTCTCACCACAGGCGCTGCCTGGGAGGAACCGCCCTCGCCATTTTCAACGAAAACGGCCACCGCAATTTGGGGAGCTTCAGCGGGAGCGAAAGCGATAAACAGCGCGTGATCCCTGTGGCGTTCATCCAGCGCCTCACTGTCATACCTGGCCCCCTGGGCAATCCCGACCGCCTGGGCCGTACCTGACTTGCCCGCCATGCGGTACTCGGCGCCCCGGGCCGCAAGCCGCGCTGAACCACGAGCACCGTGCAACACCTCAACCATGGACTCAAAAATGGTATCCCAGTCGGCCTGATCGAATTCCGTGTGACCTACCACCAGGGGTTCGTTGGGTTGGTCACCAATGCGACTCACGAATTGGGGGCGTATACGCTCACCTCGCGCCGCCAGCGTCGACGCCATGAGCGCCAGCTGCATCGGTGAGGTGAGCACATACCCCTGACCCACCGACATGTTGACTGTGTCACCCGGATACCAGGCTTCACCCTGCGAACCTCGCTTCCAATCTCGCGAGGGCCAAACGCCCCTGCGCTCGTTGGGTATATCTATGCCGGTTAACTCGCCCAAGCCAAAGTGGGTGCCAAATTCATGCATGCGATCTATACCCATGCGCGAGCCCAGATCCCAGAAGTAGGTATTACAGGATTCGGCCACCGCCTGCTTGAGGTTAACGGCATTACCATGGCCGCCTTTTTTCCAATCCCGCCACACCCATTGGGTGTTGGGTAAACGGAAGGTGCCGGGATCATAGATAGTGCGCTCGGCATCGGTTAAACCGTAGTGAAGCCCGGCCAGGCCGAGCACCGGCTTTATAGTGGAGCCCGGCGGATAAACTGCCTGGGCAAAACGGTTGTATAGGGGCCGGTCAATCGACTCATTCAGCAAGCGAAAGTCTTCGTGGCCTATGCCTGTGACAAAGAGATTGGGGTCAAAGCTCGGCAAGCTCACCGCTGCCAGTATGCCGCCGGTTTTCACCTCTATGGCCACAACGGCGCCACGGCGACCCTCCATGGCAGCAACAGCGGTCTTTTGCAAACGCACGTCCAGATGAAGATGGAGATCTTTGCCCGGCGCTGGATCCTCCCGCTCAAGAACCCGGAGGATGCGGCCGCGCGCATTGGTTTCTACCTGCTGGCTACCTACCTCGCCCAGTAGGTAATCCTCGTACTGAGCCTCAAGACCATTCTTACCGATGGAGTGAGTTCCTCGATAACGGCGATCCTGTTCCTCGGTAAAGCGCGTGAGATCCGCTTCGCTGATACGGGCGGTATAGCCGATGGTGTGGGCAAAAAGTTCACCCTGGGGGTAATAGCGCACCAGCTGCGCATCCACCTCAACACCATCAAGCCGGTATTCATTCACCGCCAGACGCGCGATTTCTTCTTCGGTCAGGCGGTAGCGCAAATGCACAGGTTCAAGCGGATGGCGACGCTGTTTGATCTGGCGATGAAACCTGTCCAGATCTGCCGGGGTGAGGTGCACCAGGGTTTGCAGCAATCCCAGGGTGTCATCCAGATTGTCGACACGAGGCACCACTATCGAGAGGGTATAAGTCGGACGATTGTCCGCCAGCAGCACGCCGTTGCGATCGTAAATTAACCCGCGCACCGGCGGCACCGGCTGCACCTGCACGCGGTTGCGATCGGATTGGGTGGCGTACTGTTGGTAATTGACGATTTGCAGGTCGTGATAGCGCCACACCAGCACCGACATCATGGCCAGCACCAGCATCAGGGTTAGGGCCAGACGCGCCTGGAAGATGCGGGTCTCGCGCAGGTAATCTTTAAACTGGGTTGACTCTAGCTCTTCCATCTTGCCCCTGATGCGGCGCGATTATTGTGGTGTGTGAATTCGGGCTGTGAATAAAGACCTGCGAGCGCTGACAGCGTTCACTCCATCATTTGTGATAAGGGTGATTTTGCAAAATGGTCCAGGCGCGATAGAGCTGTTCAATCAGCAGTATGCGCACCAGCGGATGCGGCAGCGTGAGTGGCGAGAGCGACCAACGCGCACTTGACTGCGCCAGGCAGGCAGGTGCCAAGCCATCGGGGCCGCCAATCAGCAAGCTGTAGTTGTTGCCGCTCATCCGCCAACCGGCCAGTTGCTCCGCTAACTGCTCAGTGCTCCAGGGTTTGCCTTTCACCTCCAGGGTGATGATGCTGTCGCCCTTACCCACCGCGGCCAGCATGGCCTCGCCTTCCTTTTCCATGGCGCGCGCAATATCGCTGTTTTTGCTGCGAGTTGCCAGTGGCAGTTCCACCAACTCCACCGCAAAATCCCGTGGCAAGCGCTTGTGGTATTCGGCGTAGCCGGCCTCCACCCAGTCGGGCATTTTGGTGCCCACGGCGATGATGCGCAGACGCATGGCGTTACTCGCGGTGGCTGGGCTTCATGGACCAGAGCTTTTCCAGCTCGTAGAAGTTGCGGGTTTCTTCCTGCATCACGTGGACGATGGTATCGCCGTAGTCCACCAGTACCCAGTCGCCGGTTTCAATGCCTTCGACACCGAGCGGGCGGTGGCCGGATTTTTTGAGTTCCTCCACCACATTGTCAGCGAGGGAGCGAGCGTGGCGGCTGGAGGTGCCGCTGGCGATGATGAGGGTGTCCATCACATCGGAGAGTTCACGCACGTCCAGCTGGACGATATTTTTGCCTTTGAGATCTTCCAGGGCAGTAACGATAAGTTGGTTGAGTTGTTGGTTGGAGGTGTCGGTCATGTTGTACCTGTGTGTTAAAAAATTCGTTTAAAGATAAAGCTTTTCAGTGGTGATTTTTTGCCAGACGCTGTCGGGCAGTAAGTATTGGGGGGATTCTCCCCTGGCGATCTGCGCGCGTATCTCGGTAGCGGAGATGGCCAACAAGCTGAGCGACGGCAGCACAATTGTTCCGCGACTTTTTTCATCCAGGGCGCTGACCGGTGCTTGCTTTGCACGCAATAACTCGGCCACGGCTCCGCTCGCGGGCTTCTCGAAACCGGGGCGACCTGCAACGACCAAATGCGCGTAGTCGAGCAGCTCTTGCCAGCGGTGCCAGGTGTCTAGCCCGGCAAAGGCATCCATACCCAAAGCCCAAATAAGACTGACTTCTTCGCCCAATTCGGCGCGCAAATCCATCAAGGTATCCAGTGTGTAAGACGCCTTGTCGCGTTGCAGTTCGCGTTCGTCCAGTTGCAGCGCGGGGCATTCGGCGATGGCGGCGCGCACCAGCGCTGCCCGCTGCGCACTGCTGATGGCAGGGGTGGCGCGATGGGGCGGACGATGACTGGGCATCAGCCGCATTTCGTCCAGGTGTAACTGTTGTTTTAGCTCCAACGCCAGGCGCAAATGGCCGTTGTGAATTGGGTCAAAGGTGCCGCCGAAAATGGCGATTTTAGTGCGCATAACGGCGGCGGCCTGCAAGCCTAGTGGCGAATATGGCCATCACCCAGGACAACCCATTTTTGCGAGGTTAAGCCCTCCAGCCCCACCGGGCCACGGGCGTGGATTTTGTCGGTAGAGATGCCGATTTCCGCACCCAGACCGTATTCAAAACCATCGGCAAAACGGGTGGAGGCGTTGACCATGACCGAGCTGGAATCCACTTCGTGGAGAAAGCGGCGCGCACGGGTGACGTTCTCGGTGATGATGGCGTCTGTGTGCTGGGAGCTGTAGCGGTTGATGTGCTCAATGGCCGCATCCAGATCTGCCACCAGCTTGATAGAAAGAATGGGCGCCAGGTACTCGGTGCTCCAATCTTCTTCGGTGGCTGGAATGGCTTTAATCAGATCGCGGGTTTTATCGCAGCCGCGCAGCTCTACACCTTTTTCGCCGTAAGCGGCAGCCAGGCGCGGCAGAATTTGCGGCGCTATAGCCTCAGCCACCAGCAGCGTCTCCATGGCGTTGCACACGCCGTAGCGGTGGGTTTTGGCGTTGAGGGCTACGCGAAAGGCTTTGTCCAGGTCTGCTTGGTCGTCGATATACACATGGCAGATGCCGTCCAGATGTTTGATCACCGGTACACGGGCATCGCGGCTGATGCGCTCAATCAGGCCTTTGCCACCACGAGGCACTATTACGTCCACAAACTCCGGCATGGTAATCAGTTCGCCCACCGCAGCGCGGTCGGTGGTTTCTACCACCTGCACCACCTCGGCGGGCAGGCCAGCGGCCTTGAGCCCCTGTTGCAGGCAGGCGGCGATAGCGCGGTTGGAGTGAATGGATTCGCTACCGCCACGCAAAATGGCGGCGTTGCCAGACTTGAGGCAGAGGCTGGCAGCGTCGATAGTCACGTTGGGCCGGGATTCGTAGATGATGCCCACCACACCCAGAGGCACGCGCATCTTGCCCACCTGAATGCCGGTGGGGCGGTAGTTGAGGTCGGTGATGGCGCCGCAAGGATCTGGCAGGGCAGCAACCTGGCGCAGGCCTTCGATCATGCCGTCGATGGTGGCGGGCTTAAGGGCGAGGCGGTCGAGCATGGCGGCATCCAGACCATTGGCAGCACCGGCGGCCAGGTCTTTGGCGTTCTCGGCGACCAGGGTCTCGCGTGCGGCATTGAGCGCATCGGCAATGGCCAGCAGCGCCTGATTTTTTACGCCAGTAGAGGCAGCGGCCGCCAGGCGGGAAGCCGCGCGGGCCTGGCGCCCCAGCTGGGCCATGTAGGCTTTTACATCAGAAATTTCAGTCATGAGCGGAAACGTCGGTTATCAAGGACAGAAGTGCGGCGATTATAGCCTGATTAGGCACTTGATTTGATAACAAATGCGCCCACCCGCTTACCAGAATGACAACAACAAGCGCTGTGATAAGCTGGCTCGGCTTTTATCCCGCGCCTATCCCGCGCCTGTCGCGAGCACTACTACAAGGAACCCCCATGCTCAGTTTGTTGATTTCCGCCTTTCTTCTGGGACTGATTTTTAACGCCGCCCCCGGCGCCGTATTCGCCGAAACTGTGCGCCAGGGCGCGCGGGGTGGATTTCGCCCGGCGCTGGCTGTGCAACTGGGGTCGCTGGTGGGCGACGCCCTTTGGGCGGTGCTGGGCTTGATAGGTGTTGGCCTGTTACTGCAAATGGACAGCCTGCGTCTGCCGATTGGAATAGCCGGGGTGATTTACCTGCTGTGGTTGGCCCAGGATGCCTGGCGCGCGGCCAGCCGCGAATTTGCGGTGAAACCCGACGCGCAATCTGCACGGCGCAAAGCGCTTAAGTCCGGTGTAACCCTGTCGATTACCAATCCACAAAATGTCGCCTATTGGGCAGCTCTGGGCAGCGCCTTGGGAGCGCTGGGCGTGAGCGAGCCGCAAGCAAGCCATTACGCGCTCTTTTTTGTTGGCTTTATGCTCTCGTCGATTTTGTGGAGTTTTTTCTGCGCGGCGGTGGTGGCGCGATTGTTTCGCAACAGCAAGCAGCGCTGGATTCAGCTCACCTATCGCGCCTGTGCGCTGGCATTTTTTGCGCTGGCGTTGGCGGCGGCGCGGGATCTCCTGCCCACCAAAGACGTGCGACTGCTGGAGCCCAGCATCCACATTGAGCAACGCTAGAGAATGCCCAAATGCCAAACTACCGAGCACCTGGGGTTTACATCGACGAGAACACGGGCAACCCGCCCTCCGTCACCGACGTGCCCACGGCTATTCCGGTATTTATTGGCTATACCGCCATGGCGCAAATGGATTTGGAAAACGACCTGATTCTTAAGCCAACACAAATCAACTCGATGTATGAATTCGAGCAGTTTTTCGGTGGCCCTCAGGTTGAGCAACTCGGTATCCATCCAACCCACGAAGGTGATGGACACTTTACCCAAGCCTCACTTGCAGAACCGAACCTCAGCTATTTTTTGTATCACGCCATGCAAATGTTTTTCGCGAACGGTGGCGGAAAGTGCTATGTGGTTTCGGTCGGCCTCTATCAA
>CBFGWO010000116.1:0-10792 GCA_965652595.1 uncultured Cellvibrio sp.
ACCCAGCCGCTTTGCACATGCAGCTCCGCCACCTGCCGATAATCGCGGCGAAACATGGCCAGCAGGTTGCGCGCCAGGTAGTACTGATCTTCTTTGGTGAGCGACCCGACTATCGCCATATCCACGGCGATGTACTTGGGTGTTTGCGGGTTTTCGGTGGCGACAAAAATATTGCCGGGGTGCATGTCGGCATGAAAAAAATTGTGCTCGAACACCTGAGTGAAAAAAATCTCCACGCCGCGCTCGGCAAGTTTTTTCATATCGGTGCCCTGGGCTTGAAGTGCGCCTATATCTGTAACCGGTATACCGCTGATGCGCTCCATCACCAGCACATTATTGCGTGTGTAATCCCAGTAGATTTCTGGCACATACAACAATGGTGAACCCAAAAAATTGCGTCGCAGTTGCGAGGCGTTGGCGGCTTCGCGTTGCAAGTCCAGCTCGTCGAAAATCGTAGTGCGGTAATCTTCTACGACTTCTACCGGCCGCAGGCGGCGGCCGTCTTCGCTGTAGCGCGCCACTCGCCCGGCGAGCCAGAGCATCAGGCGCAGATCCTGCTCGATCACTTTTTCGATGCCGGGGCGAATCACTTTAATGACCACCCTCTGGCCGCTTTTTAACACCGCGCCATGCACTTGAGCGACAGACGCAGAAGCAAGAGGTTGGGTTTCGTATTCAGCAAAAATTTCACCCACGGGTGCGCCCAGGGCTGCTTCAACCAGTTGGCGAAACTCCTCGCTATCAAAGGGCGCCACCTTGTCTTGCAGGTAGTTAAGTTGCTGGGCTATGTCATCGGGAATCAAATCCGGGCGGGTAGAAAGCAGTTGACCAAATTTAATAAAAATTGGCCCCAGATCCTCGCAGGCTCTGCGTAGCCGCTCGCCGCGATTGAGTTTGGGCACGGGAAATAGCTTGCAGGGTAGCAGCAACAAGCGCACCGAAAGCGGCGCTTGCGTCTTAGGCAAAAGCTGATCCAGCCGATAGCGCAAAAACACGCGCAGAATAGTGAAAATACGAAACAAAACGGTCACGACCAGGAGTGTCCTTTTTAAAGTAATAGTGTCAGCGGGCACAGAAGTTGAGATAATGCGCCTGGAGTGGGGATGCAGACAATCGGAGGCAGGAGCCGACGATTAGCGTACAAGGATGTATTCACAGCGTGTCTGCATCCCCACTTCAGGCGCATTACTGGCGATTAACTATCCGCGCCTCCAGCCGATCCAAACGCAAGCGCAGTTCATCGACCTGCTGATAAAAATCTTCCAGCTCCAATTTGCTCGGCAAGCTGCGCACTTCTTCGGTTAAAAATTCACTCAGCAAACGCCGGGCCTCGCTGCTACGTTCACGGGTGTAACCCAAGCCGGAGCGAATCACCTGCGCACTCTGGTGGCCTAGCACATCGCCGAGCAATTGGCTCAAGGCTTCTTCCCAATCGATATCGAGATTTTTCAGCAGCGCTTGCAGCTCCACCAACAGGCCGGTATCGCCCATCACTTCAACGCCGCTTTGCGCAAAGCTCGTGCCCGGATTGCGCGCTAACTTTAGCAACGCGGGCAGTGAACCTTTCAAGCGCGTATGCACCTCGCCCTGCCAATGGTTCATCAGGCACAAGCCCTGGTCATCGGCGGTGATAAACAAGGTGATGGCGGGCGCACTTATTTCTACCGCGAGCACGCGGTTGGCAAGCCTGCCCAGCTTAAGGCGCGTGGCCGGGTCGTAGCGCAGCGCGGCATTGATCAGGCTTTCCAGCCCGGCAACAGCGGCGGTGGAGAGGGTGATGCCCATCAGGGTTTAATGCCCTTATGCAGCGCAACAATGCCGCCGGTCATATTGTGAAATTCGGTATTCACAAAACCCGCGTCATCCATCATGGATTTGAGCGTTTGTTGATCCGGATGCATGCGAATGGATTCGGCCAGGTAGCGGTAGGAGTCGGCGTCGTTGGTGACCAGCTTGCCCATAAAGGGCAGCAGCTTAAAGGAATAGGTGTCGTACACCTTGCTGAGCAGCTCGCTCTGGGGTTTGGAAAATTCCAGCACCAGCAAACGCCCGCCGGGTTTGAGCACGCGCAGCATGGAGCGCAGTGCCAGGTCTTTATCGGTGACATTGCGCAGGCCAAAAGCGATGGTGATGATGTCGAAGCTGTTATCGGGAAAAGGCAGGTATTGGGCATCGGCCTGGGCGAATTGAATATTGCCGGCGATGCCCCGGTCGGTGAGCCGGTCGCGGCCCACGTTGAGCATGGAGGCGTTGATATCCGCTAACACCACCAGGCCCTCGTTACCCACGCGGCGGGCAAATTGATAACTGAGGTCGCCGGTGCCGCCCGCAATATCCAGCACCCGGTGGCCGGGGCGCACGGCGGAAACCTCGATAGTGAAACGCTTCCACAAGCGATGGATGCCACCCGACATCAGGTCGTTCATCAGGTCGTATTTGGCGGCCACGGAATGGAATACCCCGGCAACCTTGGCGGCTTTCTCTTCCACTGCCACTTCTTCATAGCCAAAGTGGGTGGTTTTTTTCTCGGTCATGCTGGCAGTCCGCGTTGGGTGAGGGCGGCTATTGTACAATGCCGCAGGTGTTACGCCAGCGACTGCATTGGGTGTACCACTTCCCCGCTCATTTGCTCACAAGGATCTTGTCACCATGGCCAGTCAGTTGCGACTCCCCTGTTTTGCTCTCGCGTTGTTGATGGCGCTTTCGCTTTTGCTGAGCGGCTGCGATTCCCCCTCTGATACTTCACTAACCCAGGCGACGAGCAGTGACTCAGCACCGAGCGAGCTGCAAACCCAGGCGCAGTTATTTGATTTGCGGGTGGATGCCCTGGCGGTGCAGTCAGATGCGCCGGGCATGATGCAACTGACCGGTGAGCTGATTACCCGCGAGCCAGCGGATCTGGAGGCGGTCAAGCAGGTGCTAGAGCTAAGCCTCAAAGGCGAAAAACTCCCGGCCATCTGGCGTCAGGACGAAGCTCAGCGCCGCCACAGTTTTGTGTTCGAATCCATCGCGCGGGCGAGCGAGGCGCAAAGCCTGCAACTGCGTTGGGATGGCAAGCCCCTGGGCACTTCCGATAAGGGCGCGCGTGAGCTGACCTTGCCCGCACTGGCCAGCTTTGAAATTACCGGGGTGCGCGTGGTGCGCCAGCCGGAAACCTATGTGCAGGTGAATTTTTCGGCGGCGCTCGATCGCAATCAGCAGTTACAGGGGCTGGTCAGCCTGGATCAACAATCCCCTCGGCTGTTGCTGGATGGGGCCAGCCTGCGCATCTACCCCGAAAAAGTCACCGATCAATCCGTGCAGCTGAGTGTGTCCGGGCTGATCAAAAACGCCCTGGGTAAATCCCTCGGGCAGGATTATCAGGAATCCCTGCTGCTCGGCCTGGTATTGCCCAGCGTCAATTTTGTGGGGCGCGAGGCCAGTATCCTGCCACCCGCCGCACGCCTGAGTGTGCCCTTTGAGGCGGCCGGTGTGGATTCGGTGCAGGTGGTGGCGTTTAAAATTTTTGAGAACAACGTGCCCCGGTATTTGCAGCGCAGCCGTCTGCATTCGGGCTACACAGATCAATCGGTGGGGCGTTATTTGTGGCGCAAGGTCTATCAACTACCGGAGCTGCCCACCCAGGGCAAACAGCGCTACAACCTGGATCTGACCGAGTTGATGGAGGAACACCCGGAAGGATTGTTGCGCCTGGAACTGAGCATCGATCGCAGCAACAGCCTTTATGCCTGCGCCGAGCCTCGCCCCACTGAGCCGCAGCGCCCCCTGGAGGAAAATTTTGAAGGGGGTGGGTATGTGGACAGCGAGGCAAACCCGGAATGGTATGAAGCCTACTACCGCAGCAGTGGCTTTTACATCTACAGCGAGCGCCACGATCCCTGTAAGGATGCCTATTACTACTACGGCGACAATCACACCAGCGAGCGCACCTTTATGGTGTCCGACATAGGCCTGCTGGCCAAGCGCGGTCAGGACAACCAATTGCTGGTGGTGGCTACCCATCTGGCCGATGCCCGCCCGCTGCCGCTCACCCGCATCAAGGTTTACAACTACCAGCAGCAACTCATTGGTGAAGGCACCACCGACAACCACGGCATGCTTTCGGTGGAAACCGAGGGCACGCCCTTTTTGGTGGTGGCGGAACACCAGCGCTCGGTGGGCTATCTCAAAGTACCGCGTAACGAGGCATTGCCCACCAATGCCTTTGACGTTAGCGGCGAGCATGTGCGCGAAGGCCTCAAGGGATTTATTTATGGCGAGCGGGATGTCTGGCGCCCCGGCGATGATATTCACCTGAGTTTTATCCTGGAGGACAAGGAGCAGCGGATTCCTCCCGGCCACCCGGTGCGCCTGGACTTTTTTGACCCTCGCGGCGTCAAGCATGCCAGCCTGACCCAGGTGGAACCCCTGGGCGACTTCTATACCTTCCAGCTCAAAACCGCCGAGGATGCGCCCACCGGTAACTGGCGCGCCGTGGTACACCTGGGCAATCGCTACTTCGACAAAATCATCAAGGTGGAAACCATCACGCCCAACCGGCTCAAGCTGGAGCTGACGCCAACAAGCCTGCCGCTGCGCACTGGCGATCAGTCATTGGGTATTTTCGCTCAGTGGCTCCACGGTGCCAGTGCCGCCGGTTTAAAAACCGATGTGGAAATGCGCTTGCTGCCGCGCACCAGCCGCTTTGACGGCTACGGCCAGTATCTGTTTGATGACCCGGCGCGCCGCCTGGCATCCGAAAGCCAGTGGGTTTTCGAGGGCCGTTTGGATACCGAAGGCCGGGCCGACTTTAACCTGCCCATCGCCCTGGCCGAGCCGCCCGCCGGTATGCTCACCGCGCTCTTTACCAGCCGGGTGTTCGAGGCCGGGGGTGATTTCAGTACCGCGCTGCGCAGCTTTGAGCTTCACCCCTTTGATCATTGGGTGGGTTTGCAGGTGCCCAAAGGCGACGGCTATTACGACGCCATCAGCCGCGATCAGGATCACCCGGTGAATTTCCAAACCCTGGACGCCCAGGGCAAGCCCGCCGCCGGGCGTGATTTGGAGGTAAGTGTTTACGCGCTCGAATGGCGCTGGTGGTGGGACCAAAGTGGCGAGGATCTGGCCAGCTATGTCGGCGCTCACCAGCATCGGCCCGTGGCCAATGCCAGCCTTACCAGCGATGCCCAGGGCCGCGCCAACTGGACATTGGCCAAAGACACCTACGATTGGGGCCGTCACTTAATCCGCGTATGTGACCGCCAGAGCGGTCACTGCGCCGGGCAGCTGGTTTACCTGGGCTGGAGCTGGAACCAGCAACAAAGCCCCGAATCCGCTACCCAACTAATGCTCACCACCGACAAGGAGCGCTATGCGCCCGGCGATGTGGCGCGGGTAAGCCTGCCCAAAGCCAGCAAAGGCCGGGTGTTGCTCAGCCTGGAAAACGGCAGCCGGGTGCTGGAGCGTCGCTGGGTGGAGGTGTCTGGCGAAGAGCCGGTACTGAACATTCCCATCACCGGCGCCATGGCGCCCAATGTCTATGTCCATCTGAGCTTGCTGCTGCCGCACCAGCAGCGGGATTCGGATGCGCCCATGCGCCTTTACGGCATAGTGCCGCTGCTGGTGGAAGACCCGCAAACCCGTCTTCAGCCGCAACTTCAGGTGCCCGAGCAGGTGCGCCCCGAAACGGCGTTCAGCATTAAGGTCAGCGAGCAACAGGGGCGCGCCATGACCTACACATTGGCGGTGGTAGACGAGGGGCTGTTGGGCTTAACCGGTTTTTCGGCGCCCGACCCCCACCGCCACTTTTACCGGCGCGAAGCCCTGGGGGTCAGCACCTGGGATCTGTTCGATCAGGTGGTGGGTGCCTATGGCGCCACCCTGGAGCGGGTGCTCACCATCGGCGGCAGTGATGCCGACGCCGATACCGAGCGCAACCGGCGCGAGCGCCGCTTTCCGCCCATTGTGAAATTCCTCGGTGCCTTCCAACTGCAAGCGGGGGAAACCCGTGAGCACAGCGTCGAGTTGCCGCCTTATATGGGTGCAGTGCGTGTCATGCTGGTGGCGGGCGATACGGGCACCAGCCCCGCCTACGGCAAGGCCGAGGCCAGTGTCACTGTCACCCAGCCGCTGGTATTGCTCGCCAGCCTGCCGCGCGTACTCGGGCCGGGCGAGGAAGTGGCCTTGCCGGTGAATGTATTTGTCAGCGACCCCAGCCTGCGCGAGGTCGAGATCAGCGTGGAAACCAACGAACTGCTCACCGCCCTTGAACCCAGCGCCCGCCTCAGTTTTAGCCAACCGGGCGATGCTATAGCGCCGCTGCGCCTCAAGGTGGCTGATGCCCAGGGCAAGGCCTGGATTAAGGTCACGGCGCGCAGTGGCAATGAAGTCGCCAGCCAGGAAATCTACATCGACAGCCGCGCCGCCAACCCGCCCAGCCTGGTGCAGCAAAGCCATCTGCTGGCCCCCGGCGAAACCTGGACCTCCAGCCTTCAGCCCCACGGGCTGGCGGGCACCAACCAGGCCAGTATCGAAGTCAGCAGCCTGCCGCCCCTCAATCTCGAAAAGCGGCTGGAATACCTGGTGACCTATCCTCACGGCTGCGTGGAACAGCTCACTTCCTCGGCCTTTCCTCAACTCTATTTGGGCAGCCTGCTGGCGCTGGACGACACGCGCAAGGCGGATATCGATCGCCACATCAACGCCGCCATTACCCGCCTGCGTAGCATGCAAACCACCCAGGGCGGGTTTAGCTACTGGCCGGGCGACAACTACGTTAACGACTGGGCCTCCAGCTATGCGGGCCATCTGCTGCTGGAAGCCAAGCAGGCGGGCTACGCTCTGCCCGCCAGCCTGCTGGATAAATGGATCGATTATCAGCGCGCCCAGGCCAGACGCAGCGACGCGGCCAACAGCGACCCTCTGACCGCCGCCTACCGCCTCTACACCCTGGCACTGGCCCAGCAGGCGGAATTGCCCGCCATGAACCGCTTGCGCGAACAGCTGCGCAACCGCGACCCCTCGGCGGCCCGCTGGCTGCTGAGCCTGGCCTACCGTCAGCTGGGGCTTACCGATGTGGCCGATGAACTGCTCGGCCCCATAGCCCCCGCGCTGGCGCAAGCGGTGGTTACTGATGAGCACCAGGCTTACACCTACGGCTCGCCCCTGCGCGACCGCAGCCTGCTGCTGCTCACCCTGGTCAAGGCGGGTGCCGCCGAGGGCCAGTTCGCCTGGGATCAGGCCGAACTGGTCGCCGCCGAGCTGGCCAGCGACACCTGGTTCTCCACCCAAACCACCGCCTGGGCACTGATGGCCATGGCGGAGTTCAGCCGTGCGCGCAATGCCGGTGAACCCATGGCCTTTGCCCTGCGCGAGGCCGATGGCCCCTGGCAAAACCTGGGCTCGGTCCAGCCCCTCTATCAACAGGCGCTGGGCAGCACCCAAGTTAGCCTCACCAACCAGGGCCAGCAGTCGCTGCGGTTGCTGCTCAGTAATCGCGGCCTGCCGCCCAATCTCAGCGAAACCGCCTCGGCGTACGGATTGCGCCTGCAAGTGGACTTCCTCGACCTCAACAACCAGCCCTTGGCGGTGGAGCGCTTGCCGCAAGGCACCGACTTTATTGCCGAGGTCACCATCAGTGGCGACTTTGATCGCTTGCCCGGCAAGGGTGTGGAGGATCTCGCGGCCACCCTGGTAGTGCCCAGCGGCTGGCAGATTCGCAATGAGCGGTTGGAAGAAGTCGAGGCACCCAAGGGAGTGGACTATTTGGATATTCGCGACGACCGGCTGCTGGCCTACTTCAGCCTGTGGCGCGACAACCCCTGGCGCTGGCGTTACCAGGATAAACACCAAACCAGCGTCACCCTGCGCCTGCGTTTAAATGCCAGCTACGCCGGGCGTTTTTATCTGCCGGGCTGGCAGGTGAGCGCTATGTATGACGAGCGCATTCACGCGCGCAGTCGTGGGTTTTGGGTGGAGGTGGAGTAAGCGAGCTTGCTGTTTAAGGTGGCCAGGTTGTTCAATCTGGCGACTAACTGCAATCACACTCAACTTGTTGCTTACCCATGAGCGACCAGTTATTGAATTGAAAAGTGAAGATGAATAAAAAATTCTTTTTTCCAAAAGACAAAATGTTCTGGCTGTATCACGGATCCGGGTTGCTTGCCTTGGCAATTATTGATTCGCTTACCATTTTTATGGCGCCGCAAATGGCTGGGTTTAAACTTTGGTATTCATGGGTGCTTTGGCCGCCATTGTTCACATTTGCCGTTTTGACTTTTCGATGGCTGTATCATCGTCATTTTAATTTTTTTCAAAAACCTATTACGAAATTGATTCCGACTATAGTTGGGTATGCGACTATAGTGTCAGCTATAGCTACAACAATTATTACCACCATTTTATTGCCGTTTTACTGGCAAAGTTTTGTTTCTCCGGAGCTGGTGGTGAGTGGTCAGATCAGTTTGGTAAAGCTGGGTACACAAATTATTGTGGGTGCTGCCTTGTCGGGCCAGTTGTTTATTGTCGCTTGGATATTTATTTATGTATCTATAGTGCAAAATCGAAGCGCACGGGCACAAGAATTAAATAACGAGAAGCTCCAAAGTTCTCTTAAAGGGGCTCAGCTTGCTACGCTGAGCAACCAACTTAATCCCCATTTTTTATTTAACGCTCTAAATAATATTCGTTTTGTGGTCTATGAAGATGCGCGCACCGCAGATCGGATGTTAACTGTCTTGTCTGAATTGTTGCGCTACACATTAAATTCATCCAATAAAACCTTGGTTCCGTTTGAGCAAGAGCTGGCTATGACACAAAAGTTTGTTGATTTAGTGAAGTTGCAGTATGAAGATAAATTGCAATTTTCAGTCACGAATAAAATTTCTGTGTCTGAATTGATGTTGCCTCCTATGTGTATCCAAACCTTAGTTGAAAACTCGGTAAAACATGGATTGGAATATTTGCCTAAAGGCGGACTCATAAGGCTTGAGGTAGATAATGCAGGCGAATCCAATGCTTGGCAAATTACGGTAACTAATCCTGTTCCCGATGAATCAGTTGTTAAATGTAATGACGATCAGAACACGGGAACCGGCCTGAGTAATATTCGCCATAGAATTGGCTTGCTGTTTGGTCCACGTGCAAGATTAGAGACAGTTAAAGAAGAAGGAATGTTTATGGCTAAGTTAATTATGCCGAGAGAGGTAAATTAATGAGGGCAGTAGTGATTGAGGATTCTCGCTTGGCGCGCCAAGGCTTAATTAGGATGTTAAGCCAATTCAAGAGTATTAGCGTTGTGGGTGATGCTGAGCATCCAGAACAGGCGAGAGAGCTTATCGCAGCAGAAGAGCCGGATTTGCTATTTTTGGACATTCACATGCCGGGTGAAACTGGGTTTGAGTTGTTGGCGTCTTTGTCTTATACACCCAAAGTGATCTTCACCACTGCCTATGCTAATTACGCCGTGGAGTCCTTTGAATATAACACGGTAGATTATTTACTTAAGCCGATTAGTGAAGAACGGTTGGCAGCGGCGATTTCAAAATTAGAAAAATCGGTTGTGCAGCCAGCGCCTGCTCAATCAACCGCTTCGGATGAAAAGGCTTCAGGTGAAGAATCTGTGCCTCCATTGAAAAGTGATAGTCAAATTTTTGTCAAAGATGGTGATCATTGTCACCTGATTAAATTAACCGATATTCAATATATCGAAAGTTGTAAAAACTATGTTCAGCTATTTTTTAATGGAAAAAAGGCCTTCATTAAGAAGTCACTGAATAGCGTTGAAGAAAGACTGCCAACACAAGTGTTTTTTCGAGCAAGCAGGCAGTTTATTGTGAATTTGCAAAGTATCTCGCGAATCGACGAAAGCATCAGCGACGGATACACGCTCACCATGCAGGACGGAACCCTGATAGAAGTTTCAAGGCGAAATGCGGTGGTTCTCAAAGATCTTCTTAGCCTTTAGCAGGTCAGCCTCTAGCAGGCTGTTGAAATTTGCAGGCGGTCTGATCAAAAAATAGCCAATAATGCGGCTGGAGACTGGAAATTGCAGAGGTATGCTGTCGTTTTTCAACAGACTGCCAGGTTTTTGAGGGCTGGCGCCCTATTTTCTGTCCCCCATTTTTGCCACTTGTACCCTGTTATTACCAGTTAGCACCTTTGAGGCTTAAGTGAAGTTTGTTGGCTCACACTGCGTCCAACATTCACTGGCAAGCCGAAAGGGGCTCACTATGCATACCAAGATTCGTACGACACTCGCCTTCCTGCTGTATTTCATCACTGGTTGTCTCTGCGCGCTATTTGCGCCGGTTTTGTCGGCTGAAGCGCCACCCAAAGACGATCTTCAAACGCTAAAACAAGATATTGAAAATATCCGCGTGAGCACGGGCGTACCGGGTATGGCCATTGCGCTGGTGGATAAAAATGGCGCAATTTGGGTTGATGGCTTGGGGTTTGCGGATCGAGAAGCTTCAACACCTGCAACAGCTGAAACGCTGTTTCGTATGGGCTCGGTATCCAAAATGTTTGCCGGCATTGCGGTTATGCAGCTGGTTGAACAAGGCAAGCTGGATCTGAATGATAAGGTTGATGATCACTTGCCCGACCTGGTTCACGAAAACCCTTGGAAAGAGACTCACCCTCTGCGTGTGGCTCACTTGTTGGAACATACCACGGGTTGGGATGTACATACGGGCGAATACGCTGTTGATGTGGACGATAAGATTTCATTGAAGGACGGTTTAAATCTGCATACTGATGCGCGTGTATCACGTTGGGCTCCCGGTACTCGTCAAACCTATAGCAACACTGGCCC
>CBFGWO010000117.1:0-10775 GCA_965652595.1 uncultured Cellvibrio sp.
TAGATCTGTCGCATTTGCTGGGGTCAGTTGCTGCGACTGAGGCGACTTTTGTGGTATTTAATCCTGTGCAGAATAAGGTCATACGCCATAATCCGGAGCGGGCGGCGCAGCGTTTTTTGCCGGCGTCGACGTTTAAAATTCCCAATTCGTTAATTGCGCTGGAGGCGGGCGTTGTGTCCGGGTCAGAGCATGTGCTTGTCTGGTCTGGGCGAGTGCCGGAGGATGCGGATTTTTGGCCGCCGAGTTGGTCGCGAGATCATAGTTTGCACTCGGCGTTTGGGCGTTCGGTGGTGTGGTATTACCAGGCGGTTGCACGGGAAATCGGTGCGCAGAGGATGCAGGCTTACCTCAATCAGTTTGATTACGGCAACCATAATCTCGGTGGTGGTATCGACCAGTTTTGGTTGAGTGGTGACTTGCGAATTTCAGCGGATGAGCAGGTGCGTTTTTTGGCAAGGTTCTATTACAACCAATTGGGTTTGGATGAGGAATCAACCCAAGTTGTGAAAGATATTATGCGGCTGCGCACTACCGACAACTACCAGCTCAGTGGCAAAACCGGCACAGCCGACCTGTCCAACTCAAACACACTTTTGTGGCTGGTAGGTTATCTGGAGCAAGACGACGGGGTTTGGTTTTACGCACTCAACCTCGAGGGCAAAAGCGCCTGGGGTGAATGGGGTGAGCCGAGCAAGCGGCAGGCGTTGGTGGTGCAGCTCCTTGGCGAAGTGGGCGTGCTTTAGCGCGCAAGCCTGTCAAAACGCCCGCCCGCGAATCCGCTTGGCGGCATCTAACACAAAATCCCCGTAAGTGGCTTCATGCTGCATGCGTTGCAGGTCGAATTTGGCCTGTTCTTTCCGGCTAAGTTGTTTCCAGGCATCCAGATAGGGAATATGAGACGTTGCTTCACGCAGCTGGTAAAACGCCGAAAATTCCTCGCGTACCGATTCGCTTACTTCAAGGCTGTCCATCAAAAACGCGATGCGAATACTGGCCTCGGTGAGTGTCAATTCATCACCCAGCGTCGCCTGGGCAATGATTTGAATACTTGTATTGACTTTCTCACGCTTTTCACTGGCGATTTGCGCCAACTCTGCTGCCTGGACAGCTTGCAGCTTGCGGCGTTGGTGTAATTGCCAATGCAAATACATCGCAATGCCCACCAGGACCAAAATCACAAGACTTCCCACCAACAGCAAAAGGGTGTTCAGGGTCATGGGTTAGTCCTCTTGAATAGCGCTATCAGGTGCAGCGAGCGACGGGGTATCGGATTCGGGCAGATCATCCTCATCGGTGTCGAGCCATTGGCCATCAATTGCTCGTTTGGTTTTGGCGCCGAGCTTACGAATGTCGCCCACTTTTTTGACCAGGTTGCCCCGCCCGCTGCTCAGGCGCGAACGCGCCGCTGAAAATGCCTCGCGGGTTTTATCCAGATGTTTTTCCACAGCATCCAGCTCACCCAACAACATCACAAACTGATCGTGGAGCTTGCCTGCTTCATCGGCAATTTTCTCGGCATTTTTATTTTGCTTTTCGTAGCGCCAAATATTTTCTACCGTACGCAAAGTCGCCAACAGGGTCGTGGGACTTACCAGAATAATGTGCTTGTCATAGGCTTCGCGGTAAAGGCCTGGCTCTTGCTGCAAAGCCAGCATAAACGCCGCTTCGATGGGAATGAAAATAAAAATAAAGTCCAGCGCCCTTATGCCCTCAAGCTTTTCGTATTCCTTGACGCTCAGGCCTTTAATGTGGGTACGCAGTGAATTCACATGGGCGGCCAAGTGACGATTGCGTTCGGCCTCCTCCTCGGCGTTGCAGAATTTTTCGTAATCGAGCAGGGATACCTTGGCATCAATCACCAAGTCCTTGCCCTCGGGCAAGCGCACCACCACATCTGGCATACGGCGACTACCATCCTCGCCCACCAGACTGAGCTGGGTGTCATATTCGCGCCCTTTTTGTAGGCCGGATTCCTCCAGTAAACGCTCCAGCACCACCTCGCCCCAATTGCCCTGGGTTTTGCTGTTGCCCTTGAGCGCCTGGGCGAGATTCACCGCATCTTCACCAATTTTTTGCGCCTGCTTTTGCAGTTCCACAATTTGGCCCGCCAACTTGTTGCGATCGGCGTTTTCCTGCACATAGACCTCTTCCACCTTGCGACGAAAATCGCTGAGTTGCAGTTTGAGTGGATCGAGAGTGGTCTCCAGCAGGCTTTTGCTGTTTTGCGAAAACTGCTGCTGCTTTTGTTCAAAGATTTTATTGGCCAGGTTTTCAAATTCGCGTGTGAGTTCAGCCTTGGCCGTTTTTAACAGGCTCAATTGTTCTTCAAAATTCTTGCGCTCGCCTTCCAGGCGCGTATTCAGCTCCGCCTGCTGGCTGCGCAAACGCGCATTGTCCTCACGGCTGGTTTGCAGCGCGAGTTTGGTTTCATCCAGCTGCTCATTTTTTTCCTGGGCGGCTGCCAGGGCGCGGCGGGCTTCATCCAGCTGCTGGCGCTGCTGCTCGCTCTGTTGCTGAACTCGCTCCAGCACCGCACGCGCATCACTCAGCTGGGCTTGCAACTGTGCCAACTGGTGTTGTGCCTGTTGTTCGCGCAACTGCCACGCGTGGGTGGCGGCCTGTTGTTGCGCCTCCTGTTCGCGAGCAAACAATTCCAGGCGATTGGCCAGTAAACGGCGATTGATTAACCAAGCGATAAGTACACCTACCAGCAAGCCAACAACCAAGGCTGCGACCAGAGGCAAGGCAGGGGCGAAAGATTCTACGGACGGGTTCAAAAGCGGTTTCCTTTGAGTGCTACAATTTCGGCATCTTTATAAGACCGGGATTGCCATGCTGGATTTGATCAAGTGCCGCCTCGGGCACCACTGGGTGGGGAATTATACGCACTCCCGCTCGTCTCCCCACAGATTAAATGCGTCAGCTCAGCAGGGGGGCGCTCAATGAGCCCACTGACCAGCGCCCCCCGTATTCTGGTGTTCGATTCCGGCGTGGGTGGCCTGAGCGTGCTGGCCGAAATTCGCCAGCGGCTGCCTGCCTGCCATCTTATCTATGCCTCAGACAACGCCGCCTTTCCCTACGGGTTGAAAAGCGAAGCCGAACTGGTCGCCCGGGTGGATGAGGTGCTTCACGCCCTGCTCGCCCGCCACCCGGTGGATATTATTGTGGTGGCCTGCAATACCGCCAGCACCCTCACCCTGCCCCATATCCGCAGCCACTTTAGCCAGCCCATTGTGGGTGTGGTGCCCGCCATTAAACCGGCGGCCGCCCGCTCCCGCAGCCGGATTATCGGCCTGCTCGCCACCCCCGCCACCATCGCACGCCCCTACACGCAAGCCCTGATCGACGAACACGCCGCCGACTGCCGGGTAATTCGCGTCGGCTCCAGCGATCTGGTGCGCATGGCCGAGGCGCAATTGCGCGGGCAAGCGCCCGACCCAACCCAGCTGGCCCACATACTCGCGCCTTTTACCGGTGCGGAAGCTCAGGGGCTGGATACCCTGGTGCTGGCCTGCACCCACTTTCCACTGCTACGCGCTTCTTTGGCGCCGCTGCTGCCGGGTATCGACCTGATCGACTCGGGCGAGGCCATCGCCCGGCGGGTGGAGTTTCTGCTGGGCGAACACTTTGGCCTGCGCCAGGCGGAGCTGACCGACACACCCTCCAAGGATCACCTCGCGCTGTTTACCCGCGCTGGGCCGGATGTCGATGCCCTGCATCAACCCCTGGCCGCCTTTGCTATTACCCAAACTCAGGTCATAGCCCTGCCCTACGGGCCAAACCCATCAGCAACCGGAGGCTGAACGATGATTGCGCCCTGTATCCGTTTGGATTTGCTGGAGGCGCCGCTGGCCCGCGGCGAACAGGTACTGACCGCCAACAATCGCCTGCGCAATCAAATTCTGCGCGCCTGGGCCCAGGCCAGAGCCGCCGAAGGCCAATCCACCTGGCAGGCCCCCAGGCTCACCGCCTTTCGCAGCTGGCTGGATGAGGCCTGGCAGCAGCTGCAAGACCTGGCCTGGCCCCCGGCCGCGCGCCTGATTGCCAGCCCGCTGCAACGGCAAATTCTCTGGCAAGAGGTCATCGACGCCTCGGAACTCGGCCAACAACTGCTGCAAGGCCGGGAGCTGGCGCGCACCGCCGACGAGGCCCTGCGCAGTCTGCAACTCTGGGATCTCAACCCAGCCACCCTGGCCGACGAAGCCAACCCGAATACCCAGGCCTTTATCGGCTGGTGGCAAGCCTTTGATGCCGCCCTGACCGCCAGCGGGCTTATCACCCTGGAGGCCGCCCAGGCGCTGGTAGCCCAGGCCTTTGCCGAAGGCGTGTTGCCCAAGCAGGACCGCCTCTATCTGCAGGGCTTTGACGATCTGGCCCCGCTCTACAAACGCCTGCTACAGCAGGCGGCCAGGGAGGTGATCCAACTCGAGCCGGTGCTCCACCCCAAGCCGACCCTGGCCCGCACCCAGGCAGGCAATCAGGAAGCAGAAATCACCGCCGCCGCCCGCTGGTGCCTGGCGCGCCTGCAACAAGATCCCCAGGCAATTATCGGCGTGCTGGTGCCCGACCTCGGCCAGTGCCGCGCCCTGGTGGAACGCATTTTTACCCAGGTGTTCGAGCCGCTCGCCGCCTTGCCCGACACCCGCCGTTACACACTGCCGTTTAACTTTTCGGCGGGCACACCCCTGGCAGAAACCCCGCTGATCCACAGCGCCCTGGCACTGCTGGGCCTCGGCCACCAGCGCTGGGAGCTGGAGCCGCTCTGCGCACTGATTCACTCGCCTTTTTGGGGTGATGATGACACCGACTACCGTCTGCGCTACCAACTCACCCAGGCCCTGCGCCGAGCTGATCGGCTGAGTTTCAGCGCCGCCGACCTGCGCTATTACGCCGAGCGCGTGTGCAAGCAACAGGAAAAACCCCAGCTGATAAACCGCTTGATTGACCTCGCCAGCCAGGAGGCGCGCATGAAAGGTGCGCACACCGCCAGCGACTGGGCCGAGGCCTTTGCCTCCCGGCTCGCCTGCCTGGGTTGGCCCGGCCAGCGCCGGCTGGACAGCCAGGAATACCAACAGCTCAGGCTCTGGCAACAGCTGCTCGGCGACTTTGCCGCCCTCGACGGCGCCGGGCTGCGCTTTAGCCAGGGGCAGGCCCTGAGCTGGCTGCGACAACTGGCGGCCTCCACCCCTTTTCAGGCGCAAACGCCGGACTCACCCATCCAGATTCTGGGCGCCCTCGAAGGCGCAGGCCTGTGCTTCACCCACGCCTGGGTCATGGGCCTGCATCATCGCCAGTGGCCGCCCCTGCCCAGCCCCAATCCGCTGCTGCCCATTCACTTGCAACGCCGCCTGGCCATGCCCCACGCCAGCCTGGAGCGGGAGCTGAGCTACGCCCAGGCCTTGACCCAAAATTATCGCCAGTGTGCGGGCGAGGTGATTTTCAGCTCGCCGGAAAGCGACGCCGAGAGCCACCTCAATCCCAGTCCCTTGATTCGCGACCTGCCGCTCACGCCCTTGACGCAACTGTTGGCCGATGCCCCGAACCCGGATCAAGCGCTGCGCCAAACCCTGGCTGCAAGCCGCCGCTATCAATTGCTCGACGACGCTCGTGGCCCGGCGCTCACCGAGCAGAACAAGGTGCGCGGCGGCAGCGGCATTTTTAAAGAACAGGCTGCCTGCCCCTTCAACGCCTTTGCCCGTTTGCGACTAGGGGCCAATGAGCCTGACACCGCCCAACCCGGCTTCTCGGCCCTGGCGCGAGGTAACTTACTGCACGACAGCCTGGCCGATTTTTGGACACGCACCAAGGATTGGGCAGGCCTGCAAGCACTGGACGACACCACGCTGGACAAACTGCTGCACGACATCACCGGCGAGGTGATCGAAAAAGCCCGCCAGCGCCGCCCCGCCGAACTGGGCCATTACTATTGCCAGCTGGAACAGGAGCGCCTCTGCCGCCTGCTGCACACCTGGCTCAGTAACGAAAAAACCCGCGCGCCTTTTAGCGTGGTGTCGGTGGAAGCCGAGCAACAGATCACCTTTGCAGGCCTACCCCTAAAGCTGCGCCTGGATCGGGTGGATCGCATTGGCGACGACGAGTACCTGCTGATCGACTACAAAACCGGCTCCCCCAACATCAAACACTGGTGGGGCGAGCGCCCGCAGGAGCCACAACTGCCGCTCTACGCCGTCACCTACAATCAACCTGTCGCCGCCATCGCATTTGCGCAAATCAATGCCCACAACCAGGCCTGGCTCAGCAGCGGCAACCCCCAGTCTCCCTTGCCGGGACTCAAACCTTCGCCTGAGAACTGGCCGCAGCAACTCGACAGCTGGCGCGCCACCCTGAACCGACTTGCCCAGGAATTTATCGCTGGCGATGCACGGCTCGACTTTGCCAACACGGATGCGCGCAATTACGCAACGGAGTTGTTGCCGCTGAACCGCCTGCTGGAACAGCCTGACCTCACCCAAACTCTGCCAAGCCTTGGCCTCACACTCACACCGGAGGCCCAGCACTGATGCTCCCCGATCTGCCTCATGCCGCTTTCCCCGCGCAGCAACCGCCGGATAAAAATCAGCGCCGCGCCGCCCTCGACCCCGATAGCTCCTTCGCGGTGGCGGCACCGGCGGGCTCCGGCAAAACCGGCCTGCTCACCCAGCGGCTACTCACACTCCTCACCCGCTGCGACGCGCCCGAAGAAATTCTCGCCATCACCTTTACGCGCAAGGCGGCGGGCGAAATGCAGGACCGCATCGTGCAAGCCCTGTGGCAGGCTGAAAGCCAGCCAGCCCCCGAAAATCCCCACGGGCGCTTTACCTGGGAACTGGCGCGCGCAGTGCTCGACCGGGACAAGGCGCTGGGCTGGCAACTGCTGCTCAGCCCCCAGCGGCTGCGCGTGCAAACCATCGATAGCCTGTGCCGCGCCCTGACGCGGCAAATGCCCCTGGCCAGCGGGCTGGGCGCGCAACCCGATACACTCGAAGACACAGAGCCCGCCTATCGCCAGGCGGTGCGCGAATGCCTGCAACTGCTGGAAAAAGAGTCGCCTCTGCGCGATGACCTGGCGCAACTGCTGCGCCACCTGGACAACAACCTCGCCAGCGTCGAAAACCTGTTAATTGCACTGCTCGCCAGGCGCGAGCAGTGGTTGGGTTATTTGTTGCAAAGCCGCCATCAGGATGCACGTCAACTACTCGAACAAAATCTGCAAGCGGTGATTGAAGATCATCTGCGCGAACTCGGCGATCAACTGGCGATTTACACCGCCCCGATCTGCGAAATCGCCGACCGCGCTGCACGTTATTTGCAACGCGCTGCACGTTATTTGCAACAAGAAAGCGAACAAAAAAATCGCATAGGCCAGCTACTTGGGATCAAGGCTTTACCCGAGGAGGATTATTCGCAACTCAGCCAGTGGCAAGCGCTAAGCGATTTATTGTTAACCGGCGGTGGCGATTGGCGCTCGCGCCTGACAAAAGCCGAGGGCTTTCCCGCTGGAAAAAATGCCGAGCATGTCGAACACAAAAAAGCCATGACCGAGCTGCTTGAGGATCTCAAAGCCAACGCGCCCCAAGTCAAAGAACTGCTACAGGAAGTGCGCCTGCTACCCTCACCCACTTATGAAAATGATCAGTGGCAACTGCTCGATAGCCTCACCCGCTTATTGCCCTTGTTGGTGGCGCAATTGGATCTGGTGTTTCAACAGCTGGGCGCCACCGATTACACCGCGATTACGCAAGCGGCACTCACCGCCTTGGGCGATGAAGACAACCCCAGCGACCTGGCGCTGCAACTGGATTACCGCATTCGCCATATTCTGGTGGACGAATTTCAAGACACCGCCAGCCCGCAATTGCAACTGCTGCAAAAACTCACCGCCGGTTGGCAAGCAGGCGATGGCCGCACGCTGTTTATCGTCGGCGATGGCATGCAATCCTGTTACGGTTTTCGCGATGCCAACGTCGGCCTGTTTCTTGATGCACGTCGTCAGGGTATTGGCGATGTGCCGCTGCAAGCGCTGGACCTGAGCGTTAACTTTCGCTCACAAACCGGCATAGTAGATTGGGTGAATCGCACTTTTTATAACGCGTTTCCACCGCTCGATGACATAGGCCGAGGCGCAGTGCGCTACTCGCCCTCCACCGCTTTTAACCCACCACTGGAAAACACCGCCGTGCACACCTATGCGTGCACCTATGTCACCAACGAAAAACACAAAAGCGATGACGAAGACGAGATCACCGAAGGCAAGCAGGCAGCGATGCAATGCGAAGCCAATGCGGTGCTGGCGTTAATAGAACAAAGCCGCGCGCAAGACCCGGACGGCGTTATCGCCATACTGGTGCGCAACCGCAGCCATTTAACCGAGATCCTCGCCAGCCTGCGCGCCGCCGGACTCAAATGGCAGGCGACAGAAATCGACAGCCTCGCCAGTCGCATGGCGATTACCGACCTTCATTCGCTCACCCGTGCGCTGCTCAACCCGGATGATCGCATCGCTTGGTTATCGGTTCTGCGCGCGCCCTGGTGCGGCCTGGATTTACACGACCTGCATCGGCTCACCACCGCACCCCTGACAGAACAAGAAGAAAATTCACAACTACCGCCGCTCTGGCCGCAAATCCAACACCACCAAAAGATTGCGGGCATCAGCGCGGAAGGCCGCCGCTGCCTTGAGCGTTTGCGCAGCAATCTGCAACTGGCCCTGGAACAACGTTACCGCAAACCCTTAAGGCAATGGATCGAAGGCACCTGGCTGGCGCTGGGTGGCCCTGGGTGTCTGCTGGACCCAAGCGACAGTGACAATGTGCAAAGTTTTTTTGCCCTGCTCGACGCCCATCAACAGGCCGGTGATATTCGCGATTGGCCCGCGTTTACCAGCGCCTTGAAAAGGCTCTACGCCAAACCCAGCGCCGATGCCGACCCGCGCCTGCAAGTGATGACCATTCACAAATCCAAGGGGCTGGAATTTGATACGGTGATTATTCCCGGCCTGGATCGCGGCACCCGCAACGAAGACAAACAGCTGCTGCTCTGGCAAGAAAGACTCAATCAGGAAGGGGAACGCCAGCTGCTACTTGGCCCACTTTCGGCCACAGGCGAAGACAAAAGCCCCATCTACCAATTTTTGCAACACGAAGCGAGCAAACGCTCGCGCTATGAAGCCACACGTTTGCTTTATGTGGGTTGCACGCGCGCCATCAAACGCCTGCACCTGCTGGCGTGCCTGGCCAGCAAAGAGGGCGAGATCCAATCGCCCCGCAACGATTCCCTGCTCGCCAGTATCTGGCCGAGCGTAAAAGATCAGCTCTCGCCTGTGCCTGTACCCAACCGCAGCAGCTACGCGAATGAGCAACCACTGCCCACCACCAATCCGCTCTTGCGACTCCACCCGGATTGGCAGCGGCCTGCGTTTAGTGACCCCAGCCCGCTCACACATTATCGCGGCCACGAATATCAGGATGATGAGGACAACCAACCGGAAGCCGAAAGCCGCGGCAATCGCCTGGCCCGCCACACAGGCACATTGCTGCACCGTGCGCTGCAAGTTGTTGTGGAGCGAAAATTACTTGATAGCCTGACCGGCGAGCAAATTGAGGCTTATATCGCCACACAAAAACCCTTCTGGTCGCTGCAACTGCGCCGCCAGGGTTGGCTGGGTCAGGAGCAGCAGGATGCAATCGCAAAAATAGCGCGCGGGCTCACCCACACACTGCATGACCCACGCGGCCGCTGGCTGCTGGATCACCGTCACGCCCAAAGCGCCTGCGAGCTTCGCCTGTGCCACAGCGACGGCGAGCGCCTACGCGAACTCAGCATTGACCGGTGTTTTGCTGCAGAGGGGCTACACTGGATTGTGGACTACAAAAGCAGCGAGCCTTTTCCCGGCCAAAGTCTTGAGGATTTTATCGCAGGCGAAGTTGACAGCTACCGCGCGCAGTTGCAGCGCTATCGCGAGCGGCTAGGCGCCATCAGCAAGGTGGAAATACGCACGGCGCTTTATTTTCCGCTGATTGAGGGAGAGAAATTGGTCGAGGTCTAAGTGGCATACAAAAGCTGGACATAAAAAATCAGGACATCCATGAAAATAAAAAGCCAACCGCCTTTGATAACAGCACGCTTGCAGCTGCGCCCGGCAACACTCAAGGATCTGGACTATCTCCACCAACTCTGGAGTCTGCCCGAGGTAGGCCAGTATTTATTTAACGGTAACAAAGTCACACTCGGTCTCGCCCGCGATGCCCTCGACAGCTGCCTGGTGGGAGCCTCCGCCGGTTCCGGGTTGTGGTTGGTACACCACCAACAACAAGTTATCGGTTGTGCGGGTTTGGTGCCGGTGCGTTTGTCGCCAGAGGAGGAAATCCGCATTGCCGGCCTGCTCGAACCCATAGCCGCACTGCACCCCGACTATTGGCAACAGGGATTTGCGCTGGAGGCAATGCAAACGCTAGTGGACTATGCCTTTAACCAACTGGAGGTACAGGAGCTTGCTGCTGTATGTGATGAGCCGAATCTGGCGTCGGCAAAATTGTTGGAGCGCGTGGGCTTTGAATTGATTGGCGAGGTGGCTGGACAACACTTTGCGATCAAAACCCTGCTATTGAATTTGGCAAAGTGGAAAAGCCTTCAGCATTAATTTCTTTTACCAACTAAAATCAATTTTCAATACCCGACCATGCGATATTTTTCGAGGATTGATCACCCATGAAGAACATCAGCTTACTGGCAATCTTCGCAGGCGTTATGGTCTCACAACTGACGGCGTTCACCGT
>CBFGWO010000118.1:0-10683 GCA_965652595.1 uncultured Cellvibrio sp.
GGCGGCGAAAGTGGTGTCGCAGTTTGGGCCGAGGTTGAGTGCGGAGGAGCATCAGGCTCTCAAAAAGCGTTTTTTAGCCTTACTGTGACAACCAGGACTCTTGCGAGCGATCAGCCTCCAGGCGAAGCCAATTTATCTGATCCAGGAGTTGTTGCTGCTCATCCGCTGACAGAGCTTCTGCATCTATAAAGTGCGTAGCGTCGCCGGAAAGAGCAACTGTTCCCTCGCCTGCATCACAAAACACATCGATCCTATCTCTTCTATCGCCGCGAGCGTGAAAAACGCAGCTGCGGCTGACCAGTGATTGAGGATCGTAGATATCGCGTCGAGGGCGATTGGCGCAAACTTGTTGCTGAAGGTCTTTTTTCAGGCTGTAAAGCAAATCAGCCTGATGCAACAAGCTGTCCACAGCTCCCTGCGCCGAATCCTTTGAAACAAGCATCGCGGGAATAAGCGACACGGCGCTTCTGCCATAGGTTTCCAGTTCATAGCGTGACACAGGGATCATGGCGCGATGGTCACTCACAATAAGCAAACGACCACCTTGCTCAAAAAAATCCTGATCAACTAGCCCCTGGTAAAAATCGTAGGCGGCTTGATCCATGTACCTGAAAGCGGCCTCCTCGCTTCTTACTTTTGTGTAGGGGTGAATATAAGGGTGATGGGTTGACACAGATTCCACTACCAGAAAAACCGGCTGATCGACCTTTGCTTTTTGCTGTCGGAGATACTCCAGGGATCGCTGATAGAGCTTATCATCGGGAACCGAATCAAAATGCGATCTGCTTATCCCCTTATAACCTGGATAGTCGTGGCCCTCCCAGAACGCAAAACCCAGATGCTTTAGCCAATCCTCTTTTTTGCTAAATTTAAGATTTCCTGACGTTAAAAAAGCGGTGTGATATCCATGAGCCTCTTTTAACGCAGCAAGATTTTCTCCACCCCATGCTCCCTCGAAGGGCGTGATAGCAAAAAAGCTCTTCACTGGGGACAAAAACTCCATCCCCGTGAGTAGCGCCATAAGCCCTTCGTTAGTAGTAAAACCCGCCGCGTAGAAATTAGTAAAGTAGGTGTTTTTGGTCGCAAGCTCATCCAATCTTGGCGTCCAATCCTGCTGCCCCCGCCAGAGCCGGCTTTGATAAGGAGACCAGGACTCCAAAATCAACAGCACCAGGTCGCGCTGGCCTTCCCTGCCTGGCTCACAGGTTTCAGCGTTCGGCAAGCGGGAAAATAATTCGTTCTGATACGCCTGACTGTATGCCTTTTTCTCTCCCACATGAATATTATTCAAAAGAAAATTGCGCAACGCCCAATCGTGAACATAAACATTGGGCTGCGCTATCACGCCGCCCGCCATACACACTACCGATAAAGCCAGGGGAATGGTTAACCGTGGCGAAGCAGGAGATTCCACTCCTCGCCACATAAAGAGAAAAAGCAAACCCGAGACACCCAAACCCCACACCCACCAAGAGCCAGCAAACCAGCCCGCACTCTCCATGTATCTCCACACCAATCCCAAGTCGTCGGCATAAATTTTTATGTGGGAAACATTAAATCTTACGAAGAAATTCTGCATTACCAGCACATCAACCAAATACAAAATAATGGCCAGAAAAATCACCGCACGCACAAGTAAAACGATGAACAAGCGCTTAATACAGAAACTCACCAAATAAGCAATTGAAAGTGCGGCCAGGAAAAAGGCGTCATGGATAAATAAATCCCCATAAAAACAACCATCGCAGCCAACCAAATTGCCAAACACCCGATCAATATAACTGGCTCTGAAATAAAACAGACCAGCTATCAGAAGATAAAATCCAAAAATTGCCAGCAAATTGACTTTGAAAAAATGTTTAATCACTAGCACCTTCCTGATGAATTAGCACATACCGGGCATTCGGGGTCACGACTCAACCGCAACTCCCGCCATTGGCTGTAGCGAGCATCAAACACCAACAGTTTGCCCGCGAGGCTGGCACCAAAGCCGACGATCAGTTTGATCGCCTCCAGCGCTTGCATGCTGCCAATCACCCCCACCAAGGGCGCCAGCACGCCGTTGGCGGCGCAGGTTAAATCCTCTTCGCTTTCTTCGTACAGGCAGCGATAGCAGGGCGCATCTTGTTGGCGAAAATCAAACACCGCCACCTGGCCTTCAAGGCGAATGGCAGCGCCGGATACCAGCGGTACTTTGGCCTTGGCGCAGGCAGCGTTGAGCGCAAAGCGGGTGGCGAAGTTATCGGTGCAATCCACCACCAGCGTCATGTCTTGCACCAATGCGTCAAGTGAATCCGCATCGAGAAGATGAGCGATGCACTCAATGTGCACTTCAGGATTGAGCGCGCGCAAGGTCTGGGCGGCAGATTCGGCTTTGTTTACACCGATGCGCGCCTGGGTGTGCACAATTTGGCGCTGCAAATTGGACAGGTCCACGGTGTCGAAATCGGCCAGCGCCAGATTACCCACACCCGCCGCCGCCAGGTACATGGCCACTGGTGAGCCCAATCCCCCCAGGCCAAGCACCAGCACTTTTGCAGCAAGTAATTTTTCCTGCCCCTCCAGGTCGACTTCCGGCAACATAATCTGGCGCGAATAGCGCAACAGCTGATCATCGTTGAGCATGGCAACACCTCTGGTTATTTGGCTGGCATTTGCCCGTAGCTTATCCGCTCATGACCACCCAGATCGCGGCGGCTATTCACCGACGTAAAATTCGCCGCCGCCAATAAATCGCGCACCGCCTGCGCCTGATTGTAGCCGTGCTCCAACAGCAACCAGCCACCTGTGCGCAGCCAGGTGGGAGCCTGCGCAATAATCTGTTGCAAATCCGCCAGGCCGTGATTGCCAGCAACCAAAGCTGACTTGGGTTCAAAGCGCAGGTCGCCCTGATGCAGGTGTGGGTCCTGCGGGTCGATATAGGGCGGATTGCTGACAATCACATCAAAGTGCGCGGGCTCCAAAGCTGCAAACCAATCGCTTTGCATAAAGCGCGCATTTATCAGACGCAGGTGCAGACGATTTTTTTCGGCCAGCGCTACCGCCTCGGGAAATTTATCCACGCCCAGGCATTGCCAGTGTTTTTTTTCGCTGGCCAGCGCCAGCGCAATGGCGCCAGTGCCTGTGCCCAGGTCCAGCATGCTGCGCGGCTGCTGATGGGTGTCGGCCGCAAATAAATCCAAAGCGGTTTCAACAAGCAATTCGGTATCCGGGCGTGGAATCAGTGTGGACTTATTTACCCACAGCGGCAGCGACCAAAATTCGCGCCGACCCAGAATATGGGCCACTGGCTCACCCCGCAAGCGCCGTTCAAACAGCTGATAAAAATGACGCGCCGCCGATTCACTCAGCACTTTTTCCGGCCAGGTATACAAATAAGTGCGCGATTCTTGCAGCACATGGGCGAGCAGCAATTCCACATCCAGGCGCGCCGAATCGCTCTCGTGCAGCTGCGCTGCTTGCTGCAAACACTCAGCAATGGTCGGCAGCTGGCTCATCAATCTGCCAGCGCCGCCAATTGATCCGCCTGATACTCATTCACCAGCGGCTGGATAATGCTATCCAAGTCACCCTGCATCACGGCATCAAGAGAATAAAGCGTGAGGTTAATGCGGTGATCCGTCACTCGCCCCTGCGGATAATTGTAGGTGCGAATGCGCTCGGATCTGTCGCCCGAGCCCACCAGGTTGCGCCGTTCATCCGACATGGATTTGTGCGCAGCTTCTTCCTGCATGCTGGCAAGCTTGGTTGCCAACAGCGACATGGCGCGGGCGCGGTTTTTGTGTTGCGAGCGTTCGTCCTGACACTCCACCACCAGGCCGGTGGGAAGATGCACAATACGAATCGCCGAGTCGGTTTTGTTAACGTGCTGACCACCGGCACCGGATGAGCGATAGGTATCAATACGCAAATCCGCTTTGTTGATATTCACCTCTTCCAGCTCATCCGCTTCGGGCATCACCGCTACCGTGCAGGCCGAGGTGTGAATGCGCCCCTGAGATTCGGTTTCGGGCACACGCTGCACGCGATGAGCACCGGATTCAAATTTCAAACTGGCATAAACATTGGCGCCACTGACCAGCGTAATAATTTCCTTGTAGCCGCCATGTTCGCCTTCGCTTTCGCTCAGCACCTCGATACGCCAGCCGCGCTTTTCGGCATAGCGCGAATACATGCGAAATAAATCGCCGGAAAAAATCGCCGCCTCGTCGCCACCGGTGCCCGCGCGAATTTCGAGGTAGCAGTTTTTTTCGTCTTTCGGGTCTTTGGGCAACAGCAAGCGCTGCAACTCCAGCTCCATCGCTTCCTGCCGGGATTCGCCATCGGCCAACTCTTCTTCGGCCATGGCTCTCATATCAGCGTCGCCGTCCACCAACCATTGTTTTGCCTCGCGCATATTGTCGAGCAACCGCTGGTATTCCTGGTGGGCCTGCACCACAGGTTCGAGTTCAGCGTATTCTTTGGAGAGATCGCGAAATTTATTCTGGTTGTTAATTACGTCCGGCTCGGACAGGAGTGCGCCCACTTCTTCATAGCGCTCGCCCAGGCGTTCCAGTTTTTCAAGAATCGATGCTTTCATTCGGTCTCACTTAAAGCGATTCGTTGTTATCGCTGTCGTCGTTGGTTAAATCAAACAGCTCACGCGCAGCCTGCACCACTTGCAGGCGACCGCTGGCACTGGCTTCTTTTAATACCCGCGTGGGTGTGTGTATCCATTTGGCGGTCAGGTTGCGCGCCAGTTGTTGCATTAACAACTCAGGGTCGCCGCCCGCCTCCAGCGCGCGTAGCGCCTTGTTCAACTCGGCATCGCGCAGCGCTTCCGCTTGTTGGCGATAGGCCTTGAGGGTATCTACCGCATTCATCTCGCGCAGCTGGCGGCGATACTGCTCCACCCCTTCACCAATAATCACCTGAGCTTTATCGGCCGCGGCCTGGCGAGATTTTTTGCTCTCATCGATGACCGCGTGCAAATCGTCCACCGTGTAGAGATAAACATCGTCCAGCTCGCCCACCTGGGCTTCGATATCGCGCGGTACGGCGATATCCACCATAAACATGGGCTTGTGCTTGCGCTGTTTAAGCGCCGTTTCCACCGCGCCTTTGCCGAGGATCGGCAGCTGGCTGGCGGTGGAGGAAATCACAATATCGGCACGGTGCAAATGCTGGGGAATATCCGCCAGCAAAATTGCCTGACCACCAAATTCCTGCGCCAGTTTTTGCGCGCGATCCAGGGTGCGGTTGGCGACAATCATGCGCGCTATCCCCTGCTCCGCCAGATGGCGCGCCACCAGCTCGATGGTTTCGCCCGCACCAATCAGCAGCGCCGTATCCTGTTTTAAATCCGAAAAAATTTGTTGCGCCAGGTTCACTGCCGCATAGGCAACAGATACGGGGTTTTCACCAATGGCGGTTTCACTGCGCACCCGCTTGGCGATATTGAACACCTGCTGAAAAGCGCCGTGCAGCTGGCTGCCGACGGTGCCTGCCGCTTGCGCCACCGCATAGGCAGACTTCATTTGCCCGAGGATTTGCGGCTCGCCCAACACCAGGGAATCCAAACCACCGGCCACTTTCATCATATGGCGCACGGCTTCCTCGTCACGGTAGCAGTAGTAGCAGTTGTGCAACTCGTCGGCGCTGATGGTGGTGTGGCTCACCAGCCAGTCAAAAACGGCACTCGGGTCCAACTCGGCGCTGGCGTAAATTTCCGTGCGATTACAGGTCGAGAGAATACTCACTTCCAGCAGGCCACCCTGATCCCGCGCCTCTTGCAGCGCCAGCTGCAGGCGTTCGGGCGCAAAGGCCACACGCTCGCGCAAGGCGAGGGGTGCTGTGGTGTGGTTAATGCCAAAGGCGAGTAGGGTCATGAGTGAGTGTCGGCGAACAAAGGGCGGTATTGTCCGGCCCGGCGCAGACGGTGACAAGGGGCAGCTCGGGTTTAACCGCTTTTCACAGTCTGCCTGGATACACTCGGGTATGCTGACGCCATTTCTCGGCAACGCTTATATCGGCTATCGACAACACCTGATATCAACGACTCTTGGAAAGGACCCTATGCGCATTTCACACGCCAAACATCTACTTATCACACTCTGGGGCGCCAGCCTCTTGCTCCTGCCCGGCCTTAGCCTGGGCCACGCCGAGCACGACAAACCCCGCTACGTCGCCGATACAGGCCAGGACGAAGGCCGTTGTGACAAGCCAGATCAACCCTGCAAAACCATCGGCTACGCCGCCTCCCAGGCGAGCAAGGGCGACCGGATTCTGGTCGCGGGCGGCAGCTACACCATCGAGGATGTGGACACCCTCTTTTATCTGGTGGGCAATCTGGTGCCGGTCAAGGGCGGTCATGCGCCCGGCAGTTTCAAACAGGATCAGGAGAATCACCCCAGCCGACTCCTGGGTGTTCCGCCAGAATACGCCGAAGATCTGGCGGCGCGAGGCTTTTTGGTGATAGCGGATCGCAAGGGCATCAGGCCCGAACTGGAAACCCAGTTGGCGGAAAAGCTGGAGATCCGCAACGCGCTGGCACAAAAACAGCGGCGCATCGATTGCCAGAATGGCCGGGCCGACCAATTCCCCTGTCACCGCGTTGATCTGGTTGCCCACCTGCCGCTATCAGCCATGAGCAGCACCCAGGGCAACGACATCTGGGGCCACTACGACCTCAATACCGGCCGCGAATACGCACTTATGGGACTGGTAAACGGCACGGCCATTGTTGACATCAGCATTCCCGACCAACCCCGACTGATAAGTCACATTCCCGGCCAAAACACCACCTGGCGCGATATCAAGGTGCTGCAAACCTGGTCGGCGAGCGAGCAGCGCTGGAAAGCCTGGGCCTATGTCACCGCCGACAATGCCAGCCTCGGCTTGCAGATTATTGACCTTAACGAGCTGCCCGAGCGCGCCAGCCTGGCGGCCACCGACACCACCGACCTGAGCGCACACAATGTTTATATGAGCAATGTGGATTACAGCACCGGGGTGCCACTCACGGGAATGACACCCTATTTGCACATCGCCGGCAGCGACAAAAACGGTGGTGCTTTTAATAGCTACAGCCTCGACAACCCGCTGGACCCGGCCCCCGTTTACCGCCACAGCAGCGACGCCCGCGCCAACTACAGCCATGATGTGGCCTCGCTGGTAATTACCGATGAGCGCAAGAGCACCCAATGCGTCAACGGCAGCAACCACTGCGAAATCCTGCTGGATTACAACGAGGACGACATTCGCCTGTGGGACAAAACCCTCAACCAAAATCCGGTAGAACTCTCACGCACCATCTACCCCAACATGGCCTATGTTCACTCCGGCTGGTGGACAGAAGACAAGCAGTTTATGAGTGTCCACGACGAGCTGGACGAACAGTTTTTTGGTATCAACACCACGGTGCGCTTTTTTGATATTTCGGACCTGCGCAACCCGCAACTGCTCGGCACCTACACAGGCCCTACCCGCGCCATAGACCACAATGGCTATGCGCGCGGTAATCGCTACTACGTTTCCAACTACGAGCGGGGCCTGGTGATACTCGACATTACCGATCCCACCCAACCCACCGAGGCGGGCTTTTTCGACACCTATCCGCTCAGCAACCTGGCGGCGTTTAATGGTGCCTGGGGCGTCTACCCTTTTCTGCCCTCGGGTTTGATTCTGGTAAGTGATATCAACTCGGGGCTTTACATACTGCGCGATCAAACCCTGGATGTACCCCAGGGCAAACTGAGCTTCACCAGCCCAAGCTACTCAGCGGAGGAAGGCGGGCAGATCAGCCTGGGGATAGCGCGCACCGGCGGCACCCAAGATGCCATCAGTGTCGCCTACGAAACCCAGGTGGGCTCCGCCGGCACGGGCGACTTCACCAGCGCCCAAGGGCGCATTCACTGGGCGGCGGGCGAAAGCTGGAGCAAAGCCATCAACATCGCTATTGCCAGCGATGATCTGGATGAATTCGATGAAAGGTTTTTTGTGCGCCTCTACGACCCCCAGGGGGGCGCCACCCTGGCCGCGCCCAACCTGGTGCAAGTGACCATTGAAGGCAGGCCAGACTCGGGCCGTCTGGTCTTCTCTCCCGCAACCCTCTCGCTGCGTGAGGATCAGGGGCCAGTCAGCCTGAGCCTGAACCGTGTAGGCGGTGCCGAAACCAACATACAGGCGGAGCTGCTGCTGCCCGGTGACGCACCTTTGAGCCTCGATAAAAACACCCTGACCTGGGAGGCCGACGACAGAACCCCACAAACCATTCTGATCACCCCCAGCTATGACCCCCAGGCCAGCGGTGATCGTCTCTACACCCTCAGCCTGGCAGGTGAACCCGGAACAGCGCTCTCCGCGCAACTGCCTATCACCCTGCGCGATAAAGAGAGCAACCTGCCACCCGCCATAACGCCCCTGGCCAGCCGCAACGCCATCGCCGGGAGCCAACTCAGCCTTCAAGCCCAGGCCAGTGATCCCGAAGGTTTCCCCCTGACCTACCAATGGACCCAGGTTTCCGGCACCCAGGTAAGCCTCGGCGGCGCTCAAACCCCAACACTCAGCTTTACCAGTCCCGCTCAGGCAGGCGAGCTGGGTTTCCGGCTGGAGGTCACTGACGACTTTGGGGCCAGCAGCCACCAGGAGGTGAGCGTCAATGTCACCGCGGCTGCCAGCAGTTCAGCGGCCACAGGCATCTCCGGCGGCAAGAAAAGCGGGGGAAGTCCAACCAGTGCATGGGTATGGGCACTTCTGGTACTGCTCATACCCAAGGCGCTGGCTCAGTGCCGCAGGATGGACCGGCGCCACTGGAGATAAGTTGGCGCCCTGTTTATCATGGCCAACCGCTTGGGCTCCAAGAGTAGTCAGTCGTTATGAAAATTGCTGTTCCCCCGCTTGCCACTGCCCTGGTACTGGCCGCCTTGAGCAGTGGTTGCGCCCTGCAGAAAACAACACCCGCCAATGAAGCCGCCCCTGTTGTTGAAGCAGCTGCTGAACCCGAGGTTCCCACTACCTTTGCCAAGCAACCGGAGAGCCCCTTTCCGGTGGACACCCTCTATTCGCTGCTCGCCGCTGAAATTGCCGGCAGTCGCCAGGCCTTTGATATCGCCCTCAGCAACTACGCCCAGCAAGCCCGGGAAACCCGCGATGCCGGTGTTGCCGAGCGCGCTACCCTGATAGCGCGCTACCTGAATAATCCTGAGGCGGCAGCGGAGGTCGCCAGCATCTGGGTAGAAGCCCAGCCCGAGAATGTGGAGGCACTGACCAACGCCGCCGTGGCGCTGATGCAAAACGATCAGCTCCCCCAAGCCTTTGAGATGTCGCGGCGCTTACAAGCCCTGGGCAAGGAAACCCTGTTTCAGTCCATCGCCGCCAGTGCCGCAACCCTGGCCGAGGATGAGCGGCTGGAGCTGCTGTCCGCCTATGAGCAGCAACTCGCCCTCACCCCCGAAGACGAACAACTGCTGGTGGGCGCTGGCCTGCTATTACAAATGAATGGGGATACAAACCAGGCACTGGACATGGCCAGGCGCGCGCTGAAGCATCACCCCAAAAGCGCAGGCGCCGGGCTGCTGGAGGCCAACCTGCTGCAACAGCTGGGCAAGGACGAAGAAGCCCTGGCGCGCATGGCCAAGCTACTGGAATACCACCCAGACAACCCGCGCCTGCGTTTGCAATATGCGCGCATCCTCACCCGCCACGACCTTAAGCTGGCACAGCGGGAATTTGCCATTCTGACCGAGCAATCACCGGGCGACGCCGACCTGCGCCTGTCCCTCGGACTGGTAGCCCTTGAAGCAGGTGACCTGGAAACCGCCAGCCAAGCCTTCGAACAACTGCTGGACAGCGACCAGCATTTGTCTTCCGCCCACTTTTATATCGCCCAGATTGCCGAGCAACAGGAAGATATTCCTCGCGCCATCATGCATTACCTGCAAGTCGAGCCGGGCCGCGACCTGCTGCCTGCCAATCAACGCCTGCTCACCCTGCTGGTTGGCAAGGGGGATCTGGACAGTGCCCGCGCCCACATCACCCGCCTGGGGCAGGAGGCGCCAGACCAGCGGGAATCCCTTGAGCAACTGCTGGCCCAGTCGTTTATTCACTACGGCCACCCGGATGCTGCGCTACAACAATTAAACAAGGCGCTGGGCCAGTCACCCAACAGCAATCGCCTGCTGTTTAGTCGCGCGCTCCTGCACGAACAACAAGGGCAACTACCGCTAGCGGAGCAAGACCTGCGCAACATACTCGCGCGCGAACCCGATAACAGCGCCGCCCTCAATGCCTTGGGTTACATCTTTGCCGACCACAATATTCGCCTGGACGAAGCGCGCGAACTGCTACTGAAAGCCATCGCCCTAAACCCGGAAGACCCCGCCATCCTCGACAGTATTGGCTGGCTTTACTTCCGCACCGGCAATTACCCCGAAGCCCTGACCTATCTGCGTCGCGCCTACGCTGCCCACCCGGATCCGGAGATTGCCGCCCACCTGGGCGAAGTGCTCTGGATGATTGGGGAGCAGGAACAGGCGCGCAAAGTCTGGCGCGAATCCCTGGCCACGGACCCTGACGCCGAGATACTGCTGGACACCCTGGAGCGCCTGGGAGTAGCCCCGCTGTGATCCAAGGCTCTGTTATCCAAGGCCCTGTGATCCAAGGTTACGGGATTCAGCGCCTGGCGCTCCTGCTCATACTGCTAGC
>CBFGWO010000119.1:0-10601 GCA_965652595.1 uncultured Cellvibrio sp.
CGCCAGATGTATTTTCACAAATACTCTTGGCCATCCCCATGTGGATGCTGTTTGAAGTCGGTGTATTTTTTGGCCGGATAGTGGATAAAAACAAAAAGGCAAGGGAAGCGGAAGAAGAGGCTAAGGAAATTTAGTCTCTTCCATTAGATCCGTAAAGCGCCAGTCAAAAATCCAGAGCAATATGCCATAAAATTCTAATCCGCTTTTTTTTAGTCGCACGACAGTCACAAATCTGGCACTCAACTTGTCACTCGCATCAACATCGCTAAAGAGCGGATCTACAATAGCCCCACTGACTCTTTGAGTTAATTTGTCGACGAGGTTATTATGCGCACACCACTTTTTATTGCTCTTTCGTCCCTGTTGACGCTGACTGCCTGCGGCGGCTCCTCATCATCGCCTTCATCCCCCGGCAGCAACACTCCACCCACCAACAATCCCCCCGCCAACAACATTGACCAGAACAGCGTCAGCTCACCCAACACCCGTCTGGAAATTCTATCGGCCAGCGACACACCCAAGTCCGGTAGCGGACAGTTGAAAGTACTACTCACTGACGCTCCTAACCGCCAAATTGATGTTGCCGAGGTCACCATTACCGATGTCAGCGTACACCGAGCAGGTGGCGCACCTTACTCAATATTGAACGAAGCGCGAACGCTCAACCTGCTGGATTTTCAAAACGGCGTTTCCACCCTGCTAGGTGATATCACTCTGGAAGCCGGACGCTATACCCAGATTCGCCTGGAAGTCAGTGAAGGCTGGGTTGAAAGTGAAGGCGAGGGCTTTGCGGTGTTCGTACCCTCAGGCGTGGTGCGCATCAACCGTCCCCTGGATATCTGTGCCGATGGCGAGGTAGAAATTCTGTTGGATTTCGATGCGGAAAAATCTCTGCGCTTCAACCCTGGCCTGAATCAATTCCGGCTACAACCGGTGGTCAATTTGGCAGATGTTAGCGAGCAATGCCCTGGCGAAAATACCGATACCAACCCAGAGGACGAGAGCGGCAACTATGAAGGCCCAACAGGCTGGTTATCCCTTGTCGTGCCCGCCGTAGATACAGAGACCTTTGATAGTCTGGTCACCAGTCTTGATGATATTCGTGTGCACAAATCCGGTATCGGACAGGTCAGCGTCCTGGCGGAGACCTATAATATCGACCTGCTGGAAGCTGACCGTCAAATAGCTGGCGAAACGGCGAATGACGCTGGCTATACCCTGTTAATTCCCCCTGTAGAAGTGCCATCCGGCTCTCTGTCGCAGATACGGCTGCACCTGCAACCCTTAATCATCACCGACACTGAAGGTCGCACCCTGACTCTGCAACTGCCGGCCGACCAGGATAGCGAAAGTGACGGCCTCAAATTCTTCGGTGATGTTGAAGTGTGTGAAGGTGCGCTCACCACCGTTCAATGGAATCTCGATCTAACTACCGATAGCCTTAATTTTGAAACCAATGATCCGGTTATTCGCCTACACCCAGTGGCGGAGCCTTTAACAATTATCTCTTCCTGTGAGCCTATGGAGACGCCTGCATCTCCCGCATCACCCTAGACGGTATCCGCAAAAAAAGCCCGCAAGGTCAGCTTGTGGGCCTCCAGCTTTTTCCAGATCATTTCGTGAAAGTAGTAAGCGACGGTATTGATCGTGGGCTCAATCAACGCCACGGCGCTGCCGATTAGTAAATCACCTGTCAACGCATAGGTCACGCTAAAAGCCACAGTGAAGTGAACAGCGGCGAAACTCATTGTCTTGGCCATGATGCAACCTCCAGGGTTAATCGCTCATGGAACCAATAATAATGATTCTCAAATTCAGATAAAGATAATTAAAGATATAGACGCAATATCTATTGACTATCGGCGGGTTGGCCCAGCTGTCGCACCAGCTGGCGAATATCTTCTGCGGCTTGAGGGGAGAGGTCGATGATGGAAAAGCCAGCCCAGTGCTTGCCGTTGTAGTCGGCGTTGCGTGTCCAGAGGCAGTCCACACCCAGGTGAATACTGGTATGGCCGCCCAGAGGCCTGGGCAGGTGCAGATCCAGCTTATAGAGCTTGTCTTCTTCCAGCGGCAGGTCGCCAATAATCATCAAACCCTGGTTGTGAATATTAACCAGGCGCCCCAGGTAGACGTCGCGCAGGCTGTCGTAGACATCCACATCGCCGTCTATACCGTGCCTTTCAAGGGCACGGTCATAATCCTGGGGAGCGAATTCAGCCATTGGCTACCTCGGCCTTGAGCGCATCGGCGCGCTCGTTCAGGGTTTGATAGATGTTTTCCAGCGCCCGTTCAAAGAAGGGTTTGGTGCTACCTGCAATCACCTTGGCCCGGCCCGCAATCATATCGCGTGCCAAATCAAGACCGGGGCTCAGTGATACCTTACGGCCCTGTTGATCCACCAACATATAATGCTGGGTTTTCTTGTTGTACCAGGCCACTTTGAGGCGTTTACCGCCCTCAAACTCAAACCAGGTACCAAATTCAATCATCTTCAGGCTATCGACAATGCGCGCCTCTTCCGGGCTAACCGGATCATTGGCCGCCACCCGCTGACCAGCCTTCTCGGCGGCCATGCTCTCGAGCTTGGTGCGCATGGGTGCGGGTGCCGGTTCGGCCTTGCGACTTTGCAGCGCCATTTTTTGCAGAGAGACAATCGCCTCCAGCAACTTGCGCCCTTTGCCTTGCTCGTAGCCGATGGTTTCGAAACCCCGCTCCAGGCTGGCCATCAGCGGCCCGTGAATTTCTAGCTGGCGCGCCTTGTCAGCTTGCAGGGTTTTAGGCTGGATAGTCCACAGAAGCTCGTCCACCACTCTCAGCGCCCGCTTCCAACTGTCGGAATGCTCGCCGTAGCGCAAAAGAACAAACGACAAGTAGTCCGACCAGGGTTGCAGCAACAACAAAAGCACCGCTGATGGAATCTCATGACCATCGGTGCGTTTACGCACCTCGTCGTTTACCTGCATCTTGGCTTCGCGCAGTTTTTCTTCGCCCTGCACTTTTTCCAGCGCGCGACGCTCCATCAGTTCCTGGCGACGCGCCACATTGTGAGTATAGGCGTTAAATTCCAGCAACAACTCGGCAAAAATGCGCACGTCGTTTTTGAATTCTTCCAACAACCGAAACACCGTAGTTTTGATTTTGTTGTAGATATCGTGCTGCTCACTGCCGTCGTTGCCCACCCAGCGCACGCCTGCCTCAGCGAGGCTGTTAAGCAGTACCCGCGCCGGATGCTCCGGCTGCTCAAAAAAGCCTTTGTCGATAAAGGCAATTTTCAGGAAGGGTGTGTGCAAGTAGCTCAGCAGCGCCTTGATGGAATCGGGCAAATGGTCGTCGGAGAGCATGTACTCGAACAACATGCCCACCAAATCAATGGTTTGCATATCGTCGTTGGCCACAGCGCCCTGCTTATTTTCACTCGCGATTTGCAACAACATGTCGCGACTGATTTCAGCGATGGATTGCGGCTGAATAGTATCCATGGCCACCATACCCTGATGGGCCGCCTGGCGTGTCAATGCCATGGTTTGCGCTTGCAGGCCCTGGAGCACGGTGACCAACTGGTCGTTGGTATAAATCTGCGACGGCTGCACCACCGCGTCTTCGGGGCGGAAACTGTCGTCAGGCGCAAGGGAGCCGGTGGCGTGGAGCAGCTGGCGCGCGGTAATGGCCTGCCCCATCGCCGGGTTGGCCGCAATCATCTGCTGGTTAACGTGGGCCTGGAGCAGGCGAATGGCATTCAACAAGCTTGATTGATATTGGGCGTCACTGGGGCTGAGCTCACCGGACAAGAGGCGATCACTGGCGCGCCGCTGGCGAGGTTCCGCATCGGATTTAGCTTCAGCTTGCGCATCAGGATGGTCAGCAGCGTGCCCCTCATCGGGGTTAACGGCGGTGAATTTAAGGTTGGGCAACAACTGCTGGGAAATCAGGTAATGATTCACCTCATCGTAGAGACCATCCAGCGCGCCAATCACATCCTGCTCAAAGGTTTTGTAGCCGAGTATTTTGGTTTTGACATCCACCTCCATACTCGACAGCACCTTGCGCAAGGATTCGCAAAATTGCACCGGGCTCAGGGGGTTGCTGCGCTCATCCAGTTTTTCGCCATCATTTAATAGCGCCAAACGCTGCTGCAAGGCCCAGAGCGGCTCGGCGTAAAGGGCATCGGCACGGTGAGTGATGGAGGTAATTGCAATGGTTTCTTCCAGATCGGAATGCTCCACCAGCGACAGCATGTCACCGCTAAAGCGCTCTTCACCGGTCAAAGTGTGCAGGGCCTTATTTTTGAATTTGACGAAGCCATTGGCCAGGTGCTGGCCAAACTCGTGTTCGGCCGCTTGCTGAACAGCCACCAACAGATTCTGCACTTCAAACAGTGCTGCCTGATCCTTGTTCGAGCGCGCCCTTTCGGCGTATTCGACGATGTGCTTGCACCATTGGCGCCAGAACTGGGAAAAAACGCGATAGGCAAAGGTACGCGTCGCATCGCGACAGAATTTCAGATGCTGAATAACCTGCTGTTCTGACAAAGGAAAGCTCTGGGGTTCATCAGGCCGGTGCACGCCCCCACCCGGTGTTGAATTATTGTCTCTCATGGGCTTCCTGACATATTTATCCATTGTGTTCATGGCCTAAAGCCGTCCTCACGCTGCTGATCACTTTTTGACCTAGACAACCCGTTTAGATTAGCACTTCCCATCGCCGACACCTGCCAAATGTGACCCATTTCGCAGGCCAAAACAGAGCACATCTGGCGACGCCGACAAAAATTCGGGCGGTTATTGTTGAGCGAATCACAATTTGGCAGCAAATTTCACTCCAAGATTCCCATACTTGGAAGAATTTTGCGCCAGAATCCGACGGAAACCCCAAGAGTCTCTCCTGATTTTTCGATTAACGCTGGAACAAAATTGCACCACCTTGGCGCACAGCCTCATCCAAGCCGCACACATCTGATGCAAAATGCCGCCAAAATCCGCTAAACACCCCGTGAAAAGACGGGCAAACGGCGGGCTTGCCGATGTTGGTATCACATTTGCTTTGTCACTGGTGAACCACTTGTCCGCACTCTGGGTGTTCAGGACGATAGACAATTTGCAATAGAGAGCTAGGGTTCCGACTGATTTCACAGTGACTGGTCCGAGAGCTTTCGACCTCGATGTAAAAATCTTCGACGATTCAGACGCCGAAGCTGGGGTTACACGGCGGGACAAAAGCCCGGGAGACGCATGGCCTGATGAGCTGCTAGCAGCCACCGCCAGAGTGCTCCAATAAACCGATGTAAACCCGGAGGTTTGCCATGTCGCGCCTGACCGCTCTACTCATTGCCCTGCTGCTCTCTTCGACTGCCGCCGCCCAACCCTTCAAAATCTGCTGGTCTATTTACGTTGGCTGGATGCCCTGGGGCTATGGCGCCGAGCAAAAGATCGTCGATAAGTGGGCCAAGAAATACGGCATCGAAATCGAAGTCGTGCAGATCAACGACTACATCGAATCCATCAACCAGTACACCACCGGCCAGTTTGACGCCTGCACCATGACCAACATGGATGCGCTCACCATCCCCGCCGCTGGTGGGGTGGATTCCACGGCACTGATTGTGGGGGATTTTTCCAGCGGTAACGATGGCGTGGTGCTCAAAGGCAAAAAAAGCCTGAGGGACATCAAAGGCCAGCGGGTGAATCTCGTGGAGCTGAGTGTTTCCCACTATTTGCTGGCGCGGGCGCTGGAATCTGTGGGCATGCGCGAGAGCGACGTCAAAGTCGTAAATACTTCCGACGCGGATATGGTGGCCATTTACGGCAACAGCGATGTCACTGCAGTAACCACCTGGAACCCTCTGCTCAACGAAATCCTCAGCCAACCCGATAGCCATTTGGTGTTCGATTCGTCAAAAATTCCCGGCGAGATCATGGATCTGTTGGTGATCAATAGCGAAACCCTGCAAAAAAATCCCGCTCTGGGCAAGGCACTGGTCGGCGCTTGGTACGAAATCATGGGCGTCATGAGTGGCCCCGATAAAGCGGCTATAGACGCGCGCACCGCCATGGCGGTGGCCTCGGGCACGGATTTGGCTGGCTATGAGGCCCAACTTGCCAGCACCAAAATGTTCTACACCCCAGCCGAAGCACTGGCGCTGGTGAACAGCGATGCGCTCTTGGCCACCATGAAAAAAGTGGCTGAGTTTTCCCACGAGCACGGCCTCTTGGGCGACAACGCACCCGACGCTGGCTTTATCGGTATCACAGGCCCAAAAGGCACCTACGGCAACGCTGCCAATACCAAACTGCGCTTTGATACCACCTATATGCAGATGGCTGCCGACGGAAAACTGTAAAACATCATTTATGAAACGCCTGATCAATCTCAAGCCCGGCAAGCCGGCAAAACTCTTGCTGGGCTTGCTGCCCTTTGTGCTGATTCTGGTGATCTATATGATCGCTTCGGATGCGCGCCTGGCAGAAAACCCCAACGACAAACTGCTACCCAGCTTTGCGCAAATGGGCAGCGCCATGCACAACCTGGCCTTCGAGCCCAGCAAACGCACGGGTGAGTATCTGTTTTGGCAAGACAGCCTCAGCAGCTTACAGCGACTCGGTCTGGGCATCAGCATTGCCGCCTTGATCGGCTTTTCACTCGGCATGGTCACTGGTGCTCTACCCTTACTGCGCGCGCCACTCTCGCCATTGCTCACCGTCATTTCGCTCATTCCACCCATGGCGCTACTACCGATTTTATTTATCGTATTCGGTCTGGGAGAACTATCGAAAGTGGCTTTAATCGTGATTGGTGTTGCGCCTTTTATCGCGCGGGATATTCAGCGCAGCACCCAGGAAATTCCACTGGAGCAATTGGTAAAAGCGCAAACTCTGGGCGCATCCACCTGGCAATTGGTGTGGCGAATTTTAATTCCGCAACAATTGCCGCGCCTGATTAATTCTGTGCGCCTGTCGCTGGGTGCGGCCTGGCTGTTTTTGATTGCAGCCGAAGCCATAGCCTCTACCGATGGCCTGGGCTATCGCATTTTTCTGGTGCGCCGCTATATGTCCATGGATGTGATACTGCCCTACGTAGCCTGGATTACTCTGCTCGCCTTTGTGGTTGACTGGCTACTCAACCTGCTCAGCAAAAAATGTTTTGCCTGGCACCATCAGGAGGCCGGCAAATGACACAAACGCTGATTCAGGCAAAAAATCTGTGGAAACAATACGGCGACAATGTGGTGCTGGAGCGCATGAACCTGAGTGTCAAAGCCGGTGAATTTATCACCATGGTGGGTACCTCTGGCTGCGGCAAAAGTACCTTTTTAAAAATGCTGTTGGGTATGGAGTCGCCCTCCAGTGGCGAACTCTTGCTCGATGGCAAACCCATTCCCGATGAGCCGGATCAATCGCGCGGTATTGTCTTCCAACAGTATTCGGTATTCCCTCATTTAAATGTGTTGGAAAACGTCATACTCGCGCGGGAATTTGAACGCTCGCCTTTGCTAGGAAAATTATTCGGCGGCGCCAAGCGGCGGGTGATTGACGAGGCCAAAGCCTTGATCGACAGCGTGGGCCTCAGCCCCGCACTCAAACGCTACCCCCACGAATTATCCGGCGGCATGAAGCAGCGCCTGGCTATCGCCCAGGCACTGATTCGCCAGCCGCGCATTCTGTTGTTAGACGAACCCTTTGGCGCACTCGACCCGGGCATTCGCGCCGATATGCATCAACTGGTTTTACAACTCTGGCGCGATCACCAGCTTACCGTGTTTATGGTTACCCACGATTTAAGTGAGGGTTTTTACCTGGGCACGCGCCTGTGGGTGTTCGATAAATTGCGGCGCGACAATCAGGCGCCCACGGCCTACGGCGCCAACATCACCTATGACTTACCCATTACCCGCAACAAAACCCAAATACCGGATGCACTGCAAGCCGCTGTGCAAGAGGAACAATAATCTCCATGAGCAAGATGATTTACACCACCCAGATTCCCGGCAACGGCCACTGGTCGCTGGAGCTGAGACGCGGCAGCCTGCTACGTCTCACCGACCTCGAAGGCGGCGCCAATGTCGGCATGTTGTTTTATAACCCGCGCAACTTGTTAGAGCGCTACAACGCACCCGACACCCTCAAGTGCCAGCACACGTTTAAATTGCAGCGCGGCAATTGCCTGTATTCCGATATGGGCCGTATTTTTGCATCCATTGTCGAGGACGATCTTAACTGGCACGACACAGTGTGCGGCACCAGCAACGCCGCTATGATCGAAGCGCGCTGGGGCAAGCGCGACTACCAAACCCAGCGCAACCAGTGGCTGCAAAATGGCTACGACGCCTTTCTAGTAGAGCTGGCCAAATACGGTCTGGGCGCTGCCGATATGGCCGCCTGCATCAATTGGTTTAGCAAAGTGGTGAGCGATGATGCGGGTAATATCGCGCTCGACGGCAGCCAGGCGAGCGCTGGCAACAGCCTCAGCCTGCGTTTTGAAATGGATACCCTTGTGGTGCTGCATGCCTGCCCTCACCCGTTAAACACCGCAGAGCGTTATCCGTTCAAGCCGGTGCAAATCGAATTGGGCGAAGCCGATCCGGTGAGCGAGGACGATTACTGCAAAAATTTCCGCCCGGAAAATCAACGCGGATTTATGAATAACGATTTGTATCATTTGGCGGGAGCAAGATAAATGTCATTAATCGAAAGCCAAAAAAAAACCGAGGAAGCCTGCGCGAAACATTGGGTCGGTGCAGGCGATTATTTTTTGGGTGAAATTAAGCAGGGCCAGACATTTCGCATTGTGGATCTTGAGGGTAACCAAGCGGCGGATGTGTTGTTTTATAACGCGCACAACCCCAGCGAACGCTACAGCGCCATGGATACCATTCGCACCCAGGGCAATCTGTATCTTAGCGGCGGCACCAAATTAATATCCAATCAAAACCGCGAAATGTTGGAAATTGTCGCCGACACCTGTGGCCGCCACGACACCTTGGGTGGTGCCTGTGCCACCGAAAGCAACACCGTGCGCTACAGCCTGGAAAAGCGTTGCATGCATGCGTGCCGCGACAGCTGGATGCTGGCGATTGCCGAGCACCCGGAGTTTGGTATCGGCAAAAGAGATATCACCCACAACATTAATTTTTTTATGAATGTGCCTGTCACCGCCGAGGGCGGCTTGACCTTTGCGGACGGTATATCAGCGCCGGGCAAGTATGTGGAGCTGACCGCAAAAATGGATATTGTGATGCTGATTTCCAACTGCCCGCAGCTCAACAATCCCTGCAACGGCTACAACCCAACACCGATTGAAGTCATCGTCTGGAATTAAACCCGCCTTCAGTGGACGGCCACTGTCGTACCAAATTCCCAGCGGGACGACCCGCCGGAGACCTCCATGTTTACCAAGGTACTGATCGCCAATCGCGGCGCTATTGCCACTCGAATTATTCGTACGCTGAAAAAGCTCGGCATTCAATCGGTGGCGGTGTACGCCGAATCCGATGCGGACTCGCGTCATGTGCATCTCGCTGATGAAGCATTTAGCTTGGGCGAAGGCGCGGCAGCGCAAACTTACCTAAATCGCCAAAAAATTCTCGCCATAGCGCGGCAAACCGGCGCCGAGGCCATTCACCCCGGCTACGGCTTTTTGAGTGAGAACGCCAGCTTTGTCGCCGAGTGCGAAGCAGCAGGCCTGGTGTTTATCGGCCCCACCGCAGAGCAGATGCAAACCTTCGGCCTCAAACACAAAGCGCGGGAACTGGCCCAGGCTGCAGGCGTGCCTCTGTGCCCCGGCACAGACCTGCTGATCAGTTTGCAAGATGCCTGTGCGGCCGCTACGCGTATTGGTTACCCGGTGATGCTAAAAAGCACAGCGGGCGGCGGTGGTATTGGTATGCAGCTATGTCATAGCGAAGCCGAACTGGTTGCGGCCTTTGATAGTGTCAAACGTCTGGGCGCCAACAATTTTGCTGACGATGGCGTGTTTCTCGAAAAATTTATCGCCGCAGCGCGCCATATAGAAGTGCAGGTGTTTGGCGATGGTCGCGGCACCGCGGTTGCGCTGGGGGAGCGGGATTGCTCCAGCCAGAGGCGCAACCAAAAAGTGGTGGAGGAATGCCCTGCGCCCAACCTGCCTGACCACTTGCGCACGCAAATGCAAGCCACCGCCGAGCAACTCCTGGCCTCGGTAAATTACCGCAACGCGGGTACCGTGGAATTTATTTACGACGCCCAGGAACAACAATTTTATTTCCTCGAAGTGAATACCCGCCTGCAAGTTGAGCATGGCGTAACCGAAGAAGTCTGGGGAGTCGATCTGGTGGCGTGGATGCTGCGCCTGGCCGCAGGCGAGCTGGGAGATATTCACACGCTGCGCCACGCACTCACACCTCAGGGCCACGCCATTCAGGTGCGGGTTTACGCCGAAGATCCAGCAAAAGATTTTCAACCCTGTGCTGGTTTGTTAAGCCAGGTGCGCTGGCCGGAGGCAGGTGTCGGTGTACGCATAGATCATTGGATCGATAGCGGCATAGAAGTGCCCGCGTTTTTCGACCCGATGCTGGCCAAGGTGATAGTGCATCAGCCCACGCGCGAACAGGCGTTACAAAAACTCGCGCA
>CBFGWO010000120.1:0-10469 GCA_965652595.1 uncultured Cellvibrio sp.
CCATGACCCAGATCCTCATCAAACCCTTCAACCAAGACGTTGCTGCCGTACTGATTGCGCATTTCGATCGCCATAAACGTGAGTCGGGTGTGGATGGCAATTACTTTATGCCTTTCTCGCCCAATGACCCCGAGGGCGCCAAGGGCATTTCTGTGGTAAACGCGCGCTTGCCGCTCAGTGAGCCGGGTTGGCAGCGTTGGTTTTATGCAGAAGATGAATCCACCGGCGAGATTGTTGGGCACGTCAATCTAAAGCAGGATGGACTGAGAGCGGCGCTGCATAGGTGTGAGTTGGGCATTGGTATCGAAGCCGCGTATCGCGGTGCTGGTTTGGGGCGGCAGTTGATGCTCACAGCTATCGAATTTGCCAGAGCTGAGCCAGGTTTGCAGTGGATAGATATTCGTGTATTTGCGAGTAACACCCGCGCACGCCGTTTGTATCAGTCGTTGGGCTTTGTTGAGATTGGCGAGGTAAAAGACAGGTTCAGAATCGACGGCGTGAGTATCAGTGATGTGCTGATGGTGCTCGACCTTTCAGAATAAAAACTAGTTGCCTACCCGCCGCACATCCACAGACACGCTCAGCTGGTGTGTTTGCCCACCACCAAAAATCACACCCTTTAACGGCGTAACATCCGAATAATCCCTTCCCCAGGCGGTGGTGATGTGCTGCTCGCTGGTCATTTTGTTGTTGGTAGGATCAAATTCAAACCAGCCTTCGCCGGAGGAATAAACCGCAAACCAGGCGTGGGTGGCGTCGGCGCCAACCAGTTTTTCTTCGCCGGGTGGTGGCAGGGTTTCGAGGTAGCCGCTGACATAGCGCGCCGGGTAGCCGAGGCTGCGCAGGCAGCCGATGGCGAAGTGAGCAAAATCCTGGCACACGCCGCGTTTGTGTTTGAACACTTCGCTCAGGGGCGTGGCCACATCGGAAAATTCCGGGTCGTAAATAAAATCGCGATAAATGCGCTCGGTGAGTTCCATCACCGCCGATAAAAATGGCCGGTCATCCGCAAAGCTGGGGGCGGCATAGGCGGCGAGTTCCGGGTGCTGTTGGATCATGGGCGAGTCGAGTAAAAATTCGCGTGCGTTCAGGCATTCCTCATCGCTGCTGCTGCGCAACCGCTCGCGGGCGTAGGCGCAGGTGTTGCCAAAATCCAGGTTGCGGTTGAGTGGCACTTCTTCGATATCCACCTGGCTGGTGACAGTCACTTGCAGTTGCGTGTGATCCTGCTCTATCGAAAATTGAAACACCTCATTGCCAAAATAATCACGGCGCCGGTTGCTCATGGCCAGTGGCGGCTGCACGTCAATTTTGACGGACTTGAGCCTTTGCTGCGGGGTGTTGCGCGGCAGCATATAGGCGAGGTTGTAACAACTGCCCACGGGCAGTTCGTAGTCGTAGGCGGTGGTGTGGCTGATCAGGTATTTCACTGCTGCTCCTGCCACTCGCTGGTTTTAACCAGCAGTTGCGGGCTTTGGGTGTGATCAAAGTAGCGCTGGCTTATTTCCCGCGCCGAGGCGCTGACCAGGTAATGGGTGCGCGCCAGCAGCTGATCCAGATCCTGGCGCACGCCGCTTTCACCACTGGTGAGTTTGGGCAGTTGGCAGAGCTTGAGGCTGGTGGTGGCTTCGAGCAGCAATTTGCTTTCGGCGCTGAGTGTGCCGCTGGTGTTAGGCAGCTCGGCAAAGTGGTGTTCGAGTTGCTCCAGTTGATAGAGCAGTGAACGCGGGTTGTTGCCGTTGAGCAGGAGCATTTCCAGGCCGTTGTGCAGGTTAATACCTGCCTGGTAGCGGCGGCGATAGGGAATCAGTGCCTCGCCACATTGCAGTGCGGCTTCGATCAGGGCTTCCTGTTGTGAATCCTCGTAGCGCGGCACCAGGAGCGCACGCATCAGGCTGGCGGTTTGCAGGGCGCGCTCCATACGTCGGCCCATCTGGATAAAGTGCCAGCCGTGGCCGCGCAGCATGGATTCCTGAATCAAACCGGCGAGGGCGAGCAGGGTGGTGACCAGCGGGTCCAGCGCTTCTTCGGGTGCCGAGAGGGCGCCGGGCTGCAACTGATCGCTGAGCGCCTGCAACTGGTCGCCCACATCGTTGATGACCCGCTGGGTATCGCTGGACAGCTGCTCTTTTACCTGCTCGGCGGCACCCATCATGGCGGTGAGGCTGTGGGCCACACTGCCGGGCCTGTGCAGATCCAGCAGTATGGAGAGCATTTCCGGTTCCGGATCCGCCAGGGCACTGGTGTTGTCAGCGGCAAAGCCGGGATAGGTGTAGGTGACATGGGTCACCGCGCCCAGCAGGCAGCGGTAGATGGCCGGTGGTAGGGCATCGGCCTTGTTCAGCTGCACAAAGACAGTGCGCAACAGCCGCAGGGCGGATTCGGCGCGCTCGGCATAACGCCCGAGCCAGAAGAGGTTTTCGATCACGCGGCTGGGCAGTTCGCTCGCCGCTTCCTGCTGCGGCTGGTGATCCAGGCTGCGCAGGCTGACGAGTTTTTCCGGCTCCGAGGCCAGCACCCAGGTGTCTTTGGATACAGATCCGCGCTGGTTGGAAATAATTTTTTCGTCTTCGCGCAGGTTAACCCGGGTGAGGCCGCCGGGCAGTACCGCGTAGGAGGATTCGCTGGCTACCGCGAAGGTGCGCAAAATGGCGGCGCGGGGCTGGATGCTGCCCTGATACCAGGTGGGGGTTTGGGCGCAGGGAATATATTCCTGGGCGACGTATTGCAGCGGGTTTTTGCGGATGCGATTGATCCAGGCCTGGCGTTTTTTCTCGTCCAGCTCGGCGCCGTAGACCTCGTAGAGGCCGGGGCGGCGGTAGCAGGGTTTGATCAGCAGCTTATCCAGGTTGTCGCACACATAGTCCAGTTCCTGGGGGTTGCCGCACCACCAGGTTTGCACCGAGGCCATTTGCGGTTCGCGCCCGAGAAAATAGCGGGAAATTTCCGGTAGATAGCGCAGCCACACGGGGTTTTCCAGCAGGCTGGAACCGAGCGGGTTGGCGATGGCCACCCGCCCCAGGCGGGCCACTTCGAGCAGGCCGGGCACGCCCAGCTGGGACTCACCCTTCAGCTCCACCGGGTCGCAGTAGATGTCGTCTACCCGCCGCAAAATCACATCCACCCGCTTGAGGCCGTCGAGGGATTTCATCCACACATAGCCGTCGCGCACCGTCAGGTCGCTGCCCTGCACCAGGTTAAAGCCCAGGTAGTTGGCCAGGTAGGCGTGTTCGAAATAGGCCTCGTTATAGGCGCCGGGGGTGAGCACCACGATGCGGGCGATGCCACCGTTGGGGTTGAGGTCTTGCAGCTTTTGGCGCAGGCGGGCAAAGAACAGCGACAACCGGTGCACATGGCTGTCGCGGAAGAGGCTGGGGAACACCCGGCTCATCACTATGCGGTTTTCCAGCGCGTAGCCCGCGCCCGAAGGGGCCTGGGTGCGGTCGGCCATGATTTTCATGGCGCCATCGGGGCCGCGCACCAGATCCACGCCATGGAGGATCAGCTGCTGGTCGCCGCGCAGTTTGACGCCCTGGCAGGGACGCAAAAAGCCGCCGTGGGAAAACACCAGCTCCGGGGGAATAATGCGCTGCTTGATCAGGCGGCGGGGGCCGTAAACATCTTCGAGGATCAGGTTGAACAGTTCGGCCCGCTCCACCAGCGAGCCTTCAATTTGGCTCCACTCTTCGCTGTCGATCAGCAGGGGGATGGGGTTGAGCTGCCAGGTTTGGCTGCTGCCGGGGTCGGCGTAGATTTTGTAGGTTGCGCCATCGTCGCGCAGTATGCGCTGGGCCTTTTGCTGGCGCTCGTCGATACCGGCTTTGCCCAGGGTTTGCAGGCTTTCGAGCAGGTAGCGCCAGTGGGCGCGCATCTCACCATCGGCGGCAAAAACCTCATCGACACCCGAGGGACTCTGGGTGTATTCGATATCAGCGCCGGGCAGGGGCATGGCTTCGGATTGGCTCATAAGCATGGGAATCTGGCGCATTTATTAGCGTTCTAGTGAGTGTAGACACTGGGCTCTGGCCCTGCCATCCCTCGCGGCAGGGCGCCATTGTGCCACAGCCTGTTGCTATCGCCGCCATCTTTATTCACTCAACCTGGCATGGGCGGTCGCCGCAAATCCAGGGTGTTGGGGTATTCCCCTGCTGGCTCTTCCGGCGGTGGTGCCATGGGCCTGGGCGCGTGCGTGTGGGGGAAAAATTCCCGCAATATCTTGCCCGCTGGCGTAGTGGGCAGTGGGCCGGGGGTGTGGCCAAAGTCGAAAAAACGGTTGCCCCGGCGGGATTCGGCCTCGTTGGCATTGACCGGAAAACGCTCGTAGCTGCGCCCCCCTGGGTGGCTGACGTGGTAGCTGCAACCGCCGATGCTCTTGCCGTTCCAGGTGTCGATCAGGTCGAACACCAGCGGGGAGTGAATGCCGATGGTGGGGTGCAGGGCCGAGGGCGGGGCCCAGGCGCGGTAGCGCACACCGCCGACAAATTCGCCCTGTTTGCCGGTGGGGTTAAGTGCCACCCGGCGGCCATTGCAGGCAAGGATATAGCGTCCCGGCGTCAGGCCGGTGACTTTTACCTGCAACCGCTCCAACGAGGAATCCACATAGCGGGCGGTGCCAAAGCTGGTGATTTCCTCCCCCAGCACATGCCAGGGCTCTATAGCCCAGCGCAGTTCTATGCCGATATCGTCCAGCTGCACCCGCCCATAGTGGGGGAAGCGGAACTCTTCAAAGGGTGCCAGCCATTCCAGTTGGAAGGGGTAGCCAGCTTCGTTGAGGTCGCGTACCACATCGCGCAGGTCTTCCCATACATAGTGGGGCAGCATGAATTTGTCGTGCAGCAGCGTGCCCCAGCGAATCAGCGGCTTGCGGTAGGGCTTTTCCCAGAAGCGGCTGATCAGGGCGCGCAGCAGCAGGATCTGCACCAGCGACATGCGCGCATGGGGTGGCATTTCAAAACCGCGAAACTCCAGTAAACCCTGGCGGCCACTGGCGCTGCCTGCGGCGTAGAGTTTGTCGATACAGAACTCGGCGCGGTGGGTGTTGCCGGTGATATCCACCAGCAGGTTGCGCATCAGTCGGTCTACCAGCCAGGGCTGGTCCACCAGGCCCTCGGGCATTTGGCTAAAGGCAATTTCCAGCTCGTAGAGGGCTTGGTCACGGCCCTCGTCCACCCGTGGCGATTGGCTGGTGGGGCCAATAAACAGGCCGGAAAACAGGTAGGAGAGGCCCGGATGGTGTTGCCAATAGGTCACCAGGCTGCGCAGCAGGTCGGGGCGGCGCAAAAAGGGGCTGTCGGCGGGGGTGGGGCCGCCAAAAGTCACGTGGTTGCCGCCGCCGGTGCCTGAGTGGCGGCCATCGAGCATAAATTTTTCGGTGCCCAGGCGCGACTGGCGGGCGTCTTCATAGAGCGCCTGGGTGTTGCGTACCAGCTCTGGCCAGCTGCTGGCGGGGTGGATATTTACCTCTATCACTCCTGGGTCAGGGGTGATGAGGAATTTTTTCAAGCGGTAGTCCTTGGGCGGCTCGTAGCCTTCCAGTACCACCGGCATATCCAATTCTGCGGCTGTGTCTTCGATGGCTTCGATCAGGGCCACATAGTGTTCCAGGTAGGTCAGCGGCGGCAGGAACAGGTGCAGGCGCCCGTCGCGGGCTTCAAAGCAGAGCGCGGTACGTATGGCGTAACCCGCCTCCAAAAAGGGGTTGGTGAGGATTTTTTTGCCGGATTGGGGCCGGGCACTTTGGGGGCTCGCCTGGCCAGTGGCCACCGGCTGGTTATGGGCGTGGAGATAGGCCTGGCCCGCAGGCCCCAGGGGCGAGCGGTCTGCCAGTGGATCAGCTTCGGGTTGGTATAGGTCGTCATCGTAGCGCGGGGCGGATACGGCGCCGAGCGGCAGGCGCAGGCCCAGGGGTGAATCGCCGGGAATCAGCAGCAATTGCTCGCGCTTGAGCGACCAGCGGCCACTGATCCAGTGCTGGCGCGGGTAATACCACTCCAGTGGCAGCACATAGCCGGTTTCCACATTCAGGCCACGGGTGAGCAGCTTGGCCAGGCGGCGGCGTTCGAGGCTGTCTTTGAGGTCGGCTTTGGTGGGATCTACCTCCGGGGGCAACTGCTGCTCGGCCCAGAGGTAGTAAAGGGTGTCTTCATAAGCGGGCATCAGGTGCCGGGCGTTGACCTGCAAGCGCGCACAAAGGGCCTCGGCAAAGCGCTTGGCGTGGGTGTGGTTAAAGCCGTAGCTTTTGTCGACCCGCGCCAGATATTTGTCCTGCCGCCACAGGGGCTCGCCATCGGTGCGCCAAAAGCAGCCCAGGGCCCAGCGGGGAATTTCTTCGCCGGGGTACCACTTGCCCTGTCCGTAGTGCAGCAGGCTGCCGGGGGCAAAGGTATTGCGCATGCGCAGCAGCAAGTCCTTGGCCAGGCGCAGCTTGTCGGCGCCCAGGGCCTCGGTGTTCCACTGCTCGGATTCCATATCGTCGATGGACACAAACGTGGGCTCACCGCCGGTGGTGAGGCGCACATCCTGCTGCTGGAGTTTGTCGTCGATCATGGCGCCGAGAGCGTTAATGGTTTGCCACTGCTCCTCGGTGTAGGGCTTGGTGACGCGCGGGTCTTCGAGGATGCGGAAGACTTCGTTGCTGTAGCTGAATTCCACTTCGCACTTGCTGGTGGCGCCGGTGATGGGTGCGGCAGAGATGGGGTCCGGGGTGCAGGCCAAAGGAATGTGGCCTTCGGTGGCCAAAAGGCCCGAGGTGGGATCCAGGCCGATCCAGCCAGCGCCGGGGATGTAGACCTCGGTCCAGGCGTGGAGGTCGGTAAAGTCTTCCTCCGGCCCGCTGGGGCCATCCAGGGCTTTGATATCGGCAGTCAGCTGCACCAGATAGCCGGAGGCAAAGCGCGCCGCCAGGCCCAGGTGGCGCAGCAGTTGCACTAGCAGCCAGGCGGTGTCGCGGCAGGAGCCTTTGGCCAGGGTCAGGGTTTCTTCACAGGTTTGGATGCCCGGCTCCAGGCGCACGCCGTAGCCGATGGCCTGTTGCAGCTGCTGGTTAATGGACACCATAAAGTCGTTGATCGGCCAGGGCGTTTTAGCCTTGGTTTTGGCCGCCATCTGGCGTTTAAATTCTTCGACCAGCGCCATCAGTTTAGGGCCGGATTCGCGTATCTCCAGGTAGGGCACCAGCTCCTTGCGCGACTGTTCGTCATACTCAAACGGAAAATGCTGGGCGTAGTCCTCCACAAAAAAATCAAAGGGATTAATGGAGGTCATCTCGGCAATCAGCTCCACCTCAAAGCTGAGGTGGGTGGTTTTTTCCGGAAACACCAGCCGCGCCTGGTAGTTGCCGAAAGGGTCTTGCTGCCAGTTGATAAAGTGGCCTTCCGGTTCAATTTTTAGGGAGTAGGCGTGGATTTTGGTGCGGCTGTGGGGGGCCGGGCGCAGGCGCAGCACATGAGGAAAGAGCGTGGTCAATCGGTCGAACTGGTAGTGGGTCTTGTGGTGAATTGCCACGCGTATGGCCATAACGAAAATCCTTTGTGTGCATAACGGGTTGAGCACACCTTAGCAGGCTTTGATCACCGACAGTAAGATGCGTTTTTGGTAAGGACCTAAGCCATAACCTAAGCCATAACCTAAGCAATAACCACACCAGTTCACTTTAGGGTTGGCGTTCGCAGCTGGCGACTCTATAGTGTTTGGGCGTGGTTAAGCGCGTTTACACCATCGGCCCCAAGAGAATAATCACAATGATCAGTTTTCCCCGCTTTGTTACTTTTTTACTTCTGTGCCTTACCCCCTGGTTGCTTGGCTGCTCTGGCGGCTCCAGCAGCGGCAAAAGCTCTTCGTTCAGCAGTGCTGTTGTAAGCAGCCAAAGCAGCTCGCAAAGCAGCTCCGACGTCAGTAGCCAAGAGTCCAGTCAGAGTTCGAGTCTGAGTTCGAGCGAGACAAGTTCTTCAAGCAGTCAGTCATCGGACTTGCCTCAAGGCGATAGCCTCTTACCGGCCAATTACCTCAACAGCATGAATGTGTGGACCGGAGACAACAACGGCCCGGTTGCCAGTCACTCATTGGTGAGTGCGGATCATCCATCATTCAATCAAGCCGTCAGGGTGAACGTCACCAACCCGGCAGGCCAATTCTGGAATGGACAGCTGCAATTTACCCTACAAGGCGATACCCAAAATACCGACATTCTGTTTATTCGCGTGTGGTTTCGCAGCATAGAAACCAGCGACGAATCAGGTGCAGGTTTTGCCACCCTGTTTATTGAAGACCAGGGGCCGGAATTTAAAAAATTTGTGCAGCGGGATCTCAATAGCACCGGCGATTGGGAGGAATACAATATTCCCTTTGAGTTGGCGGGCAAGGCGGCCTCTGACGAGCTGATTTTAAAAATTGGCTTTGGTGCCGGCGCCAAGCCACAAATTTTTGAGATTGGCGGGTTCGAAGTGTTGAATTACCAGCGCCGCGTTACCTTGGGTGATTTACCCGTTACGCGCGAAACCTATATCGGCCGCGCAGAAGACGCACCCTGGCGCGCCGCCGCCGCGGCGCGTATCGAGCAACACCGCAAAGGTGATTTTACTTTACTGGTAAAAAATGCCGAGGGCGATGTGCTGGAGGGTGTGGCAGTGGATATGCAGTTCAAACGCCATCACTACCATTTTGGCTCGGTAATCGTCAGTTCTATTTTGATGGGCAACAATCAAGACAGCGAAAACTACCGCGAAAAAGTCCTTGAATTATTTAATCAAAGCGGCACCGAAAACGATCTTAAATGGGCGCCCTGGATTGGCGAATGGGGTAACTCTTTTAATCAAGCCACCACACTCAACGCCCTACAGTGGTTAAAAGATCGCGATTTTTACACGCGCGGCCATGTGCTGGTGTGGCCGGGGCGCAATAACCTGCCCAATCTCATCCGGCCCTATTTACCTGAAAATAACCCTGCTGCCGCTGATCCTGCCGCAAAACAAATGGTGCTTGATCATATCGACGATATCACCAGCGCTACCGCCGATCTGCTGGACGAGTGGGACGTGATGAACGAACCCTATGACAATCATTATTTGATGGATGCCTTTGGTAATGAGGTCATGGTGGATTGGTTTGAGCGAGCGCGTCTCAACTTGCCGCAGCACAAACTCTATATCAACGACTATTCGATTTTGTCGGCCGGTGGCCGCGATTTTGCGCACCAAAACCATTACAAGGAAACTATCCAATACCTGCTTGATAACAATGCACCCATTGATGCCATAGGCATGCAGGGGCATTTTGGTGGTACACCGACAGCCATAGAGCGTATTTACGACATTGTCGATGAATTTCACACGCTCTTTCCCGATCTGGCTATTCGCGTGACGGAATTTGATGTGAACACCGCCGACGAAGAGATGCAGGCGGATTTTACTCGCGACTTTCTGACTATTTTCTTTAGTCATCCCGCCACGGTCGGCGTACAAAAATGGGGCTTTTGGGAAAACGCCCACTGGTTGCCGCGCGGCGCCATGTACACCAGCGATTGGCGAGAAAAACCCAACGCCGTGGCGTGGAAGAATCAGATTTACAACGTTTGGTGGAATAACTTTGACGGCGCCACCAATAGCGCGGGCGAGTTTGCTGGGCGCGGTTTTTACGGCAGCTATGAAGTAACGCTCAGCCACAATGGCCAAACTACTAGCCACACATTGCAGCTCTTGCCTGGGGGCGATGCCGAGTTTGTGTTAACCCTGCCGTAAAGGTTTCGTTGACACTTGCCAGCTGTTCTCTGAGAATGGCGACTCGCTTTCGTTAGGGCTGGTTGGTGCTCTTTACCCAAGCGCGACCAGCCTTGGTCGACAATGCAATTTTTATAATTAATAGAAGGAATAAACACATGAATCAACAACCAGGCCTTGCGCCTCATCGCGGTACGCTCATCCTCGTGTTGGGTATTCTCAGTTTGGTTATCTGCGCCATTCTCGGGCCTTTTGCCTGGGTGATGGGCAAGGGTGACCTGGCGCGTATTGATGCTGGCCAAATGGACCCCATGGGGCGCGGCACCACCCAGGCGGGAATGATCTGCGGCATCATCGGCACAGTATTTTTGATACTGGGTTTGTTGTGGTTGGTGTTTATCATGCTGGCAGTCGGTGGTGCGGTGATGTCCGAACTCTGATTGCCATGATCTTGTTGTTTGAACCACGCCCGCGAATGCCCAGAGTGCCCCTCTGGGCATTTGCATTAGTGGCCCTCTGGTTGGCCCTGGTGGGATTGATCCAGTGGCTCGGCCAGCGGCTCGCCGAGGCGCCGATTATTTGCCACCTGCGTTTATTTACCGGTATTCCCTGTCCCACCTGCGGCACAACCCGTGCCTTTCTCGCTCTGCTCGACGGCCGTCCACTGGATGCGCTTTTGTTAAATCCGTTGATGGTGGTTTTGGGAATAGCGGTTGGGGTGATTGTGGGGCTGCGGGTGATTGCGGGGCGTCAGTT
>CBFGWO010000121.1:0-10410 GCA_965652595.1 uncultured Cellvibrio sp.
CACCTTGGCAAGGGCGCGCACTATACGACCCAACCTAACGACTGGCAAGCGGTTTTTTGAACCGACAAAGAAAATCCGGATGACTCACCGAAAAACCGATCAGCCATTAACCAAAATCGCCCATCTATTGACCAGGATCGAACAGCTATTGGCCAGGGTCTCGCTCACCACGAGAGAAGAGCATTTTCCAGCACCAGATAAGCGGCGCCGAAAGAGCATAGGTAACGGACATAACAAGAAGGGTACGCGACTGATCAACCAGCAGAACTGCAAAAATAAAAACCACCGCCAACATCATCACAAAAGGCACCCGACCACGAAAATCAAAACCCTTGAAGCTGGGGTAACGGAGATTGGAAACCATTAGCAACCCCACAACAGCGGTAATAATGGCAGCAGGGATCGCACCAAACTCGCCAATATCCGACCTGTGCCAAGTCCAGACAATGGAGGCCAACACAGCTGCAGCCGGCGGGCTCGCCAAACCAACAAAGAACTTTTTATCTACCACCCCGATCTGCGTGTTAAACCTGGCCAATCGCAAAGCGGCACAGGAAGTATAAATGAACGCTGCCGCCCAACCCCATTTTCCCAAGTCATGTAACGCCCAACTAAACATCACCAAAGCTGGCGCAACACCGAAAGAAACAACATCCGCAAGGCTATCGTATTGCTCACCAAACGCACTTTGAGTATTGGTGAGACGAGCAACCCGGCCATCCATCCCGTCGAGCAACATGGCAACAAAAATCGCCACAGCAGCATTTTCGAAATTGCCATGCATAGCGGAGACTATGGCGTAGAAGCCACTGAACAAGGCGCCCGTTGTAAACAGGTTAGGCAACAAATGGACGCCCTTGTGACGCACTTTGCGGCCATTCTCAGACACCTCCTCAACATGCTCACCAAATGGCAAAGGACCTTCCTGCTCGGAATGCTCTGACTTGGGGGACTCAGGCTCTTTATTGCTCATGGCAACCTCGGATAAATAGCAATCTCAAACAGAAAGATGGCGGGCATTTTACACGCTTTAGATAGGCTTCGTATCAGACCCACATGGCATGCGCGCAACAGAGACAAAAAACGCGGCCGAAGCCGCGTTTTTTGTGCATGGTTCAACTTAGTTCTTAGCCTTGTCGACAATTTTATTCGCCTGAATCCAAGGCATCATTGCACGCAACTTGGCGCCAACCACTTCAATACCGTGCGCAGCATTGTTGCGGCGGTAGGCTGTCATTGATGCGTAGTTGGTTTGACCTTCAAGAATAAACTTCTTGGCGTATTCACCATCCTGGATATCCTTCAGTGCCTGACGCATCGCTTTACGCGACTCTTCGTTAATCACTTTGGGGCCAGTAACGTATTCGCCATATTCAGCGTTATTGGAGATTGAGTAGTTCATGTTGGCAATGCCGCCTTCGAACATCAGATCAACAATCAACTTCAACTCATGTAAACACTCGAAGTAGGCCATCTCCGGCTCATAGCCGGCTTCAACCAGAGTTTCGAAACCCATTTTTACCAGCTCAACGGCGCCACCGCAGAGAACGGCCTGCTCACCGAAGAGGTCGGTTTCGGTTTCGTCTTTGAAAGTGGTTTCGATGATGCCGGTACGACCACCGCCCACACCAGAGGCATAGGACAGCGCCAGATCTTTTGCCTTGCCTGAAGCATCCTGATAAACCGCAATCAAATCCGGAATACCGCCGCCCTTAACGAACTCAGAGCGCACAGTGTGACCTGGTGCCTTCGGCGCAATCATGATCACATCCAGGTCTGCGCGAGGAACCACTTGGTTGTAGTGGATCGCGAAGCCATGAGCAAAGGCCAGAGCCGCACCCTGTTTGATGTTGGGTTCGATTTCCTCTTTATAGAGCCTGGACTGGAATTCGTCCGGGGTCAGGATCATGACCAGATCAGCAGAGGCAACAGCGGTTTTCACGTCAGTCACTTTCAAACCGTGGGCCTCGGCTTTTTTCACCGTGGCAGAGCCGGGACGCAAGCCGACCACTACATCAACACCTGAATCTTTCAGATTGCAAGCATGGGCATGCCCCTGGGAGCCGTAGCCGATGATGGCCACTTTCTTGGACTGGATAATCGAAAGATCACAATCTTTATCGTAATAAACGTGCATAGCTGACTCCTTGAATAGAGAACGATGGATAAACAAAGGCCTCCAGTGTAGTTAACGACGATCATCGCGTAAAATGATATATTCGAAACTCAATATTTCATTTTGTGAAACATCGTTATGGATATCGCCAAACTCCGCCTTTTTACCACCCTGGCCAGCAGCCTGCACTTTGGCCGCGCGGCCAGCAGCTGTCATGTCAGTCCATCCACGCTAAGTCGCAATATCAAGCAGCTGGAGGACGACCTGGGCGTCCAGTTATTCGTGCGCAACAACCGCTCAGTGTTACTCACCCATGAAGGCGAGCAATTTCTCGGCTTCGCCAAGGAGGTAATTCGGCAGTGGGAAACCTATCAGGAATCGCTGGTCGCCCAGGCGGATCAGTTGCGTGGCCAACTCAGTATTTATTGCTCGGTGACCGCCAGTTACAGCTTTCTGTACGAAATTCTTACCGAATTCCGCGTCCAGCATCCGGGTATCGCGATCAAGCTCCACACCGGGGATGCGGCGCAATCCATAGAAAGGATTCTCGCTGGCGAGGAGGACATAGCTATTGCCGCGAAGCCGGATAAATTGCCCGCAGGCGTGAGTTTTAAACCCATCAACAGCTCACCGCTGATTTTTATCACAGCCAATAGCGCCGACTGGCAAGGAAAAGGCTGGGACGAAATCCCGGTTATTATTCCAGAGGAAGGCTTGGCGCGAGAACGACTGGACATCTGGTTTAACTCGCTCGGGATCAAACCCAATATCTATGCAGAAGTGAAAGGCAACGAGGCCATCGTCAGCATGGTGAGCCTGGGCTTTGGTGTGGGCGTCGCCCCCCAAATTGTGGTGGATAACAGCCCGCTTGCTGACAAGGTACGGCGTTTTGACCCCCAACCGAACCTGGGGCCTTACAACACCGGGATTTGTGTCATGGAAAGGCGGCTAAAAAGCCCCATAGTCAATGCCTTTTGGAATCAGCTACGCGAACCCACCAAAGCCAATCGCTAACGGAAAGGTTTGCTCAAAAAACGCGACCCCAACAAACCAAAGCGCCAAGGCAAATCCACTGCTTTGGAAATGCCAATCCTCTGCCCGGAGATCACCGGATGTTTCCGGGTGGGCGGCACCAACTGAAACGGTTCTTGCGTTAACGAGTGACCATTCATCTCGTGCGCTACAGCAAGCGCCTGCCCCACCCTGCCTGGGCCAGAACACAACAAGCGCTCATCCATAATACCGCGACGTTCACACATGACATCTATGCCGCGCACAGGCTCAAGCGCGCGAATCAACACACCGGCACCCCAATGCTCAGGGGCGCACACAAAATTCAAACACCAGTGAATACCGTAAGAGCGATAAACGTAAGCGCGGCCAGGAGGGCCAAACATTGAGGCATTGCGCGCGCTGATACCCGTGAAGCTATGGGCAGCAGGTTCAGATTGATCGTAGGCTTCAACTTCAACAATTATTCCACCCACATCACGGATGTAAAATTCACAACCAATCAGCAGAGGCGCAAGCTTTTGCGGGGGCAGAGAGAAATCCGGTAGCGAAAAATTCAGAGACAAGATAAAAATCTCCCACATGAAAAAGCCGAAATCCTTGTGGATTTCGGCTTTGTTTTACTCGCCACACGTGAAAGGCTAGAGGCTCAACACCTTTTCTCCACGGGAGATACCACTCACACCCGAGCGAACCACCTCAAGCACCGCCGCATCGCCAACGGCCTGGATAAACGCATCCAGTTTGTCGCTGGTGCCGGTGATCTGGATAATATAAAGCGAACTGGTCACATCCACGATTTGGCCACGAAAAATATCCACACAGCGTTTGACTTCAGCGCGCTGGGCGCCAGACGCTTTAACTTTGATCAGCATGAGTTCGCGCTCTATATGCGCACCCTCAGTCAGATCTACCAACTTAACCACATCAATCAATTTGTTCAGATGCTTGGTAATCTGCTCAATCTTGTGGTCGTCACCAATAGTGGTGAGCGTGAGGCGCGACAGGGTTGGATCCTCTGTTGGCGCGACTGTCAAACTCTCGATGTTATAACCGCGCTGCGAAAAAAGGCCGACCACGCGCGATAGAGCACCGGGAGCGTTTTCCATTAATACCGAAATAATACGTCTCATCTTAGGTACGCTCCGTCTTGCTCAGATACATGTCGCGCATGGAGCCGTTGGGGGCCACCTGCATGGGATAAACGTGCTCGGACTGATCAACCATAATGTCCATAAACACCACCCGATCTTTCAACGCGAAGCACTCTTCCAGCTTGGCCTTGAGCTCGTCTTTTTTGGTCACACGCATACCCACGTGGCCGTAGGCCTCCGCCAACTTGACGAAATCCGGCAGCGAATCCTCGTAAAGACTTTCTGCGTAGCGACTGGAGTACTGCATATCCTGCCACTGGCGCACCATGCCCAGTGCCTGGTTGTTCAAACAAATAACTTTTACAGGCAGATGGTATTGCGTGCAGGTAGATAGCTCCTGAATACACATCTGAATCGAGCCCTCGCCAGTCACACAGACGACCGTGGCATCACGATGGGCAATCTGCACCCCCATGGCGGCAGGCAGACCGAAGCCCATGGTGCCCAGACCACCGGAATTGATCCAGCGGCGTGGCTTATCAAACAGGTAGTACTGGGCGGTAAACATCTGGTGCTGACCCACATCCGAGGTCACAAAGGCATCGCCTTTGGTCACTTCCCAGATGGCCTTGATGACATCCTGAGGCTTGATCAGGTCGCTGCTGGTGTCGTAGCGCGGCTTGGTGTAGAGACCATGGCGCTCGCGCCATTCGTCAATCTGCTTCCACCAGGCAGCAATAGCGTCTTTATCCGGGCGCTCGTCCGATTCCTGAATCAAGGCCAACATCTCGCTTAACACGCTGTCCACTGCGCCTACGATGGGTACATCAGCTACCACTGTCTTGGAAATAGACGCAGGGTCTATATCCACGTGAATAATTTTTGCATTGGGGCAAAATTTGCTGATGGTGTTAGTGACCCGATCATCAAAGCGCGCGCCTATCGCGAGAATCACATCGCTATGGTGCATGGCGGTATTGGCTTCAAAAGTACCGTGCATGCCGAGCATACCGAGGAAGCGGCGGTCGGTCGCCGGGTAGGCACCCAGCCCCATCAGAGTATTGGTGCAAGGGAAATCCAGCAGCTGGACCAGTTGGGCGAGCAACTCAGAGGCATTGCCCTGCACCACACCGCCGCCGGTGTAGATGACCGGGCGTTTGGCGCCCAGCAGCAATTGCACCGCCTTTTTAATCTGGCCTGAGTGCCCGCGGGTAGCAGGGGTATAGGAGCGGATCTTGACCTTGTCCGGGTACTCATAGGGAAAGGCAAAAGCTGGATGCGTAATATCTTTGGGCACGTCAATAACTACCGGGCCGGGGCGGCCGGTAGCAGCGATGTAGTAGGCCTTCTTCACGATTTCGGGAATTTCGCTGGCGTGCTTGACCATGAAGCTGTGCTTCACGATGGGACGAGAGATACCCACCATGTCGGTTTCCTGGAAGGCATCTTCACCGATCAGATGGCTTTGCACCTGGCCGGAAATCACTACCATGGGAATCGAGTCCATATAAGCAGTGGCAATACCGGTGATGGCATTGGTCGCCCCTGGGCCGGAGGTGACCAGCACAGTGCCCACGCGACCGGTTGAGCGAGAATAGGCATCAGCCATATGGGTGGCGGCCTGCTCATGGCGCACCAGAATGTGTTTGACATCTTGCTGCCGGAAAATAGCGTCGTAGATATGAAGTGCAGCACCGCCCGGGTAGCCGAAGATGTATTCAACACCCTCGTCTCGCAAGGCGCGGATCAACATATCACCGCCAGAAAGCATTTCCACGTTGTTTCCCCTTAATACTGAGCGCAGGCCAGAAGGATGCGCGATAACAGAAATAGGCAAGGCACAGGCCCGACTTCATCCTTATTAATAGGAGGTCGCCCTGTGCATCATCGACAGTGTGATTAACCAGATTCCCCAGCCGCCGCGCGGGTAGCAGTTGCGGAGGCCTACAGGGTAGACGGCGTCGGTGGACGCGCCTACGCGCTTGCGAATGGTTCGATAAGCGGGTGACTTACCGGGAGCAGACTGTGTGCCGAGGTTATCGACTGGATCTACAAGCCATCTTGCGAAGGGGCAATTTTGGCAAGATAGGCGTCAAAGTCAAGGGAATAAGGGAATTTGGTGCGCTATGGCGGACAATCCCCCAAGGCGCCAGATTCCTATGCCAATCACACTTTGACCAAATGCTATTCCGCAGATCTGACAAATGGGGCTATAGTGTTAAGCATCTGAATCTCGTCAGTTAGTGAAATCCTGGAGCAATCCACCTATGAAAACCGCTTTTGTTATCGCGCTGAGCCTGGCTGGACTCCTGATAACCACCGGCATCCAGGCTGCCAAGGTATATACCTGGGTAGACGCTGATGGCGTTACTCATTACAGCGAGCGCCCCCCCAAAAATGTCAAGGCTTCGGCGGTAGAGCTGAAGACGGGCCACAGTGAACCGGTCAATTATGGCGGGGCCGCGGAAACCACCACCGCTGAGTCGGCTCCCGCTGCTGCGCAGGCGCAGCCCCAAGCGCAAACGTCGCGTAAAAATCCGGAGCGCTGCGAGCAGGCACGCAAAAACCTTGAAGTACTGCAGAACTTTGGCCGCGTCAGGGTACAAAACGAAGACGGCACTTTCCGCTACCTCACTGAAGAAGATCAGCGCACAAGACTGGAAGAAACGCAAAAAATTATCGACGAGGCCTGCTGACATCGGCGGACTGAAAACAAAAAAGCCCCTCGTTATAACGAGGGGCTTTTTTGTTGGTGGCCGCTGTAACTATCCACAAAGATCAATGCACCTTTTGCTCCCCCAAGATAACCGATGCGTCCCGCGCAAAAGCCAACCTATCCCCCTGCAAACCACCGTAGATGGTATCGCCAGGCATAAATTTGCCCGCCAGAATCTCTTGCGCCAACGGGTTTTCGATTTGTTGCTGGATGGCCCTTTTTAACGGGCGAGCACCGTAGACAGGATCAAATCCAATCCGAACCAGCCTGTCCATCACCGCATCCCCCAGCTCCAAACTCAGCTCCCGATCCGCCAGACGCTTGCGCAGCAAACCCAACTGAATATCGGCGATACCGCGAATCTGTTCGCGCCCCAGCGGATGGAACACCACCACCTCATCGATACGGTTAATAAACTCCGGACGAAAGTGGCCACCCACTACCTCCATCACCGCCTCCTTCATGGCGTTGTAGCGATTTTCGTTGTTAATCGAATTATTGGCGTCTTCACCCACCAGCCCGTCGAAACTGACGGTATCGAATGATTTATCTTCCGCCAGCTCCTGAATGCGATCGGACCCCAGGTTGGAGGTCATGACTATCACCGTATTGCGAAAATCCACGGTGCGGCCCTGACCATCGGTCAGCCGGCCATCTTCCAACACTTGCAGCAAGATGTTGAACACGTCCGGGTGAGCCTTTTCCACCTCGTCGAGTAGAATCACAGAATAGGGCTTACGGCGAACAGTCTCCGTCAGATAGCCGCCCTCTTCGTAGCCCACGTAACCTGGGGGCGCACCTATCAAGCGCGCAACCGAGTGCTTCTCCATAAACTCGGACATATCGATACGCACCATGGCATCAGAGGTATCGAACAAAAACTCCGCCAGGGATTTACACAGCTCCGTTTTGCCCACACCGGTTGGGCCGAGAAACAAAAAAGAGCCATTGGGACGATTGGCATCGGACAAACCGGCGCGGGAGCGACGCACGGCGTTGGACACAGCCACCACAGCTTCGTGCTGCCCTATCACACGCTTGTGCAAAGCCTCTTCCATACGCAGTAGCTTTTCACGCTCACCTTCGAGCATTTTGGACACGGGAATACCGGTCCACTTGGAAACCACCTCAGCGATTTCCTCATCGGTCACTTTGTTGCGCAGCAGTTTCATTTCCATCATTTCAGCTTGAGCAGCCATATCCAGCTGCTTTTCCAACTGGGGAATAATGCCGTACTGCAATTCCGACATGCGCGCCAGGTCGCCAGCACGACGGGCAGATTCCAAATCAATGCGCGCTTGCTCCAAATTACTTTTAATTTCGTGTGAGCCCTGCAAGGCCGCCTTTTCGGTGCGCCAGATTTCCTCCAGATGCGCATAATCGCGCTCGTATTTCACAATGTCCTGGTCGATTTTTTCCAAGCGCTTTTTACTGGCCTCATCCTCGTCTTTTTTTACCGCTTCGCGCTCGATTTTCAGCTGAATCAAACGCCGCTCCAAACGGTCCATCTCTTCCGGTTTGGAATCAATTTCCATACGGATACGACTGGCCGCCTCATCGATCAAATCGATAGCCTTGTCCGGCAGTTGGCGATCCGTGATGTAGCGCTGGGACAATTTTGCGGCAGCGATAATTGCAGAGTCGGTGATATCTACACCATGGTGAACCTCGTAACGTTCTTTCAAACCGCGCAAAATGGCGATGGTGTCGGATTCATTGGGTTCATCCACCAGCACTTTCTGGAAGCGGCGCTCCAGGGCTGCATCTTTCTCAATAAATTTGCGGTACTCATCCAGGGTGGTCGCGCCTACGCAGTGCAATTCGCCGCGCGCCAGTGCGGGCTTGAGCATATTGCCCGCGTCCATAGCGCCTTCGGCTTTACCGGCGCCAACCATGGTGTGCAGCTCATCAATGAAGAGTATGGTGCGCCCCTCGTCTTTGGTGAGCTCCTTGATCACCGCTTTTAACCGCTCCTCAAAATCACCGCGAAACTTGGCGCCTGCCAGGAGCGCACCCAAGTCCAGCGCCAAAAGCCGCTTGTTTTTTAAACCTTCGGGCACCTCGCCGTTGACAATGCGCTGAGCCAAACCCTCCACAATGGCTGTTTTTCCCACGCCCGGCTCGCCAATCAACACCGGATTGTTTTTGCTGCGGCGCTGTAATACCTGAATCGTGCGGCGAATTTCATCATCGCGCCCGATTACCGGATCCAACTTGCCCGCCTCAGCGCGCGCGGTCAGATCGACCGTGTATTTTTCCAGCGCCTGACGATTGCCTTCTGCATCGACGTCGTCCACCGCCTCGCCGCCGCGAATTTTGGCTACTGCCTGCTCCAGGCGCGCGAGATTGCCGAATTGTTTAAGCAAGTTCCCTAGGCGATTGTCGGCTTCCTGCATGGCAGATAAAAGCACCGCCTCACTGGAGACAAACTTGTCACCCTGCTTTTGCGCGTAACGATCCGCAAGATTGAGCAGCCGCCCCAGCTCCGGTGACATACCCACATCGCCCGTGGGATTTTTGATGCTCGGCAACTCGTCCAGCGCGCGCGTAAGCGCTGAACGCAGCCCGGTCAAATCAAAGCCCGCCTGGGTCAACAGCAAACGCACCGCACCCGCGCCCTTTTGCTCGAGCATCGCGGCCAGCAGGTGCACAGGTTCCAGCTGGCTATGGTCGCGGCCCAGCGCCAACGACTGCGCATCAGACAACGCCAACTGCAGCTGATTGGTCAAACGGTCAATACGCATAGAAATGCCTCGAAATAATCGGTGATGGGGCCGACGCAGAGACGTCGTTGTTCACAAAGTGGGGCCTGTCGGTCTGAAATCAAGGTCACACAAAGCGGCCATTGTGTCGCGGTTTTTTATCTATCTGAGTAGAATTCATCTATATTCAGTCATATCAACCATTTGGCCCGCCCAGCTGAGGCAGGATGGAGTCCTTAACGGCCAGCCCCTATGAGTTCAGCGCCCCGGATCACAGAGCTTCTCAATCGCCTGCACACGCCGACCCAGGACTTGGTGCAGCTGAGCTTTTGCAAAACCAACCCCGCCGCCATCAAAGCCTGGGTGGATGCCCTGCCGCTGACGCAAATGAACTTTGTCAGCACCCAGCTCTATCGCGCACTGCCGGAAATCGCTCGCTTAAAAACCACCCCGGAAACCCGCCTGGCAATGCTGGAGCATTTGCGCTCTCCCACCCAACAAACCATTCAGGGCTTATCCCAGAGTTTTTTAAACCAGCCGCTGATACTGCCGGAAGCGGCGCGCAAAACCGCCACCATCGCTCAAGCCTTGCAAAAACATATGAGCAACGGCTACCTGGCCGTGGTGCGCGAACTTTGCCAGACCCAAACAACCAGCAATCCAGAAGGGCGCAAAACACAAGCGCTGGCCATCGCCCGCGCCATTACGGGCCTCGGTCTCCTGCTGGTGCGCAGCTACCAGCTTTACACACCCATCAGTGGCCAGCTGTGG
>CBFGWO010000122.1:0-10401 GCA_965652595.1 uncultured Cellvibrio sp.
ACCAGGCAGTTTTTCATGGAGCCGGTATTGGGGCAGTGGATTGTCAAGGCATCGCCATTGGGCAGGCGCACATCGGCCAAAAAGCGTTTGTAGCGGCGAATCAGGCGCGCCTCTTGCCAGTTGGGCATAAATACCTCCGCGGGATTGGGGGCGCCATGGTAACAGCCCCCAGCCACTCGTCGGCCAGCGGCTGGAACCTCACTGGCCGGACAGCCACCAACAGCTATAGTTAGACGCTGTTGGCAGCGCAATCGGGGGAAAACCCAGGTTGCCAAAAAGTAGTGGCACCGGCATTTGTTATCTGGTAGCTTGCGTTCCCTTCGATTTTCGCCCTCTTTTCGCCGGGCGAAAAAGGCAAGTCAACCCCCTAATAAGCACTTATGCTCTGGCCCAAGTGCAAGATTCAGGAAGACAGACGAGGCGTTAAATCATGCCCAAAAGTTCAGCCAATACCGAAACCTTCGCCCTGCGCCCCTTTGTTCCTTATAAAGAGAAGAAAGGCGAGGAGTACATGAACGCCAACCAGAAAGAGCATTTCAAGCAGCTGCTGCTCAACTGGAAAATGGAGTTGATGGAAGAAGTGGATCGCACCGTTAGCCATATGAAAGACGAAGCGGCCAACTTTCCCGATCCCGCCGACCGCGCCAGCCAGGAAGAAGAGTTCAGCCTGGAGCTGCGCACCCGCGATCGCGAGCGCAAGCTGATCAAGAAGATTGACAGTACCATCGAGCTGATCGAAAACGACGACTACGGCTACTGCAATGCCTGCGGCGTTGAAATCGGTATTCGTCGTCTGGAGGCTCGCCCCACTGCCACCCTGTGTGTGGATTGCAAAACCCTTGATGAAATCAAGGAAAAGCAAATCGGCGGCTGATTGCCTCGATACGGGCGCCCCGGCGCCCGGCATCCGCTAAACTCCGGCCCTCGTCTGCGACAGGCCCATGTCCACTATTCCCACCACCTACATCGGCCGCTTTGCGCCTTCCCCCTCTGGCCCTTTGCATTTTGGTTCCCTGGTCAGCGCCCTGGGCAGTTTTCTGCATGCGCGTAGCCCAGGCGGCCAGTGGCTGGTGCGGATGGAGGACATTGACCCACCGCGCGAACAACCCGGCGCCGCCGATGTCATTCTTCGCTGCCTGGAGGCCCACCAACTCCACTGGGACGGCCAGGTGCTTTACCAAAGCCAGCGCCACAACGCCTACGAAGCCGCCCTGGCCGAGCTGGATGCTCAAGGCCTGCTCTATGCCTGCGACTGCACCCGTCAGGATCTCCAGGTCATGGGCGGTATCTACCAAGGCCGCTGCCGCCACCGGCAGGTGGATCGCCAGCAACCCCACGCCCTGCGCCTGAAGCTCTACCCGGATCAGGACTCGGCGGCGGATTGGCTGGCATTTGACGATGTGTTTCAGGGCCATCAGCGCCAAAACCTGCGCCAGACGGTGGGTGATCCCATTCTCAAGCGCAAGGATGGCCTCTACGCTTACCAGTTGGCGGTGGTGGTAGACGACCTTTTTCAGCAGATCACCCATGTGATTCGCGGTCAGGATCTGCTGGAGGTGACCGCGCGCCAGATAGCGCTCTTTCAGTTGCTGGGAGCCCAGGCACCGGTTTATGGCCACCTGCCGCTGGCGCTCAATCCCCAGGGGCAAAAACTCAGTAAGCAGAATCTGGCCCCCGCGTTGGATGAACGCCAGGCGGGTAACAACCTGTGGCAGGCCTTGGGGTTTTTAGGGCAGAATCCCCCTGCTGAGCTGGCCGCCGCCGGGCCGGGCGAGATACTGGCCTGGGCACTGGCCCACTGGCAGCCTCAGCATCTGGTCAGCCTGGGCAACCGGCTGGCGCCAGCCAACCTCAGCGGATAACCCAGCCCCATGAACAACCAGCGCCTTGTTATTCTGCTCCTGCTGATTGGCTATATTTTCTCGCCCACCCTGTTTACCTGGATCATCAACCCGGAGGGCGCCTGGTATCGCCCCTACATTATCTGGATGCTGGTGATCGCCATTGCCTTTGTGATGCAGCTGCGGCGCAAAAAGCCCCAAGACCTTCCTTAAATCCAAAAAACGCCTAGCCGAGCTGCCAACACCCAATGACTTTTGACCTTTACCATGTGGCCCTTATCGGAATCAGCTATCTGTTGTTGCTGTTCGGTATTGCCTGGATCACCGAGCGCGGCTGGATTCCCGAAAGGGTTACCGCCCACCCGATTACCTATATTTTGTCGCTGGGGATTTTTGCCAGCGCCTGGGCGTTTTATGGCGTAATCGACCTGGCCTTTTCCTACGGCTACGGCGCCCTGGCCTACTACCTGGGCACAGGCGCGCTCTTTTTGTTTGCCCCTGTGGCCCTGGCGCCCCTGGCGCAGCTGGCGCGACGTCACCAGGTGCACTCCCTCGCCGACCTGCTGGTGTTTCGCTACCACAGCCATATGGTGGGCGCCCTCTCTACCCTGTGTATGTTGCTGGGCATACTGCCGCTGATGGCGCTACAGATTCAGGCCATTGCCGACACCATGCATATCCTGACGGTGAGCAGTAACCCGGCCCTGCCGCTGGCGGGCACCGGCCTCACCTTTAAGGATGTAATGGCGCTCTGCTACTGCGTGATGCTGGCGCTGTTTACCATTCTCTTTGGTTCCAACCGCGAACAGCATCGGGGGCTGGTTACCGCCATGGCCTTTGAATCCCTGCTCAAGGTGTGCGCGCTTTGCGCGGTGGGCCTGGTGGCGGTGTTTGGGATTTTTGGTGGCCTGGACGGCCTGGACACCTGGCTGATGGAGCACCCGGAAAACTTAACGCTGCTGCACACCCCCATCCGCGACGGCTCATCCCACACCTTACTGCTGGTGTTTGTGGCCACGGCGGTGACCATGCCTCACATCTTCCAGCTGGGGCTGGCAGAGAACCCGCTGATGCGCAACGCTCATACGGTTTCCTGGGCGGTGCCCCTGTTCCTGCTGCTGATGGCGCTACCGATCTTCCCCATCCTTTGGGCCGGTTTTGAACTGGCGGTGCCCCTGCCCGCCCAGTACTTCACCCTGGGGGTACCCATACTCTTCGAGTCGCCGGGGTTGACGGTACTGGCGTTTATAGGCGGCCTTTCAGCAGCCACCGGCGCTATGGTGGTGATGACCCTGGCCTTGGCCACCATGGTGCTCAACCATTGGCTGCTGCCCAGCGTTCACCTGCGCGCCCGGCACGATATCTACCGCCAGCTGCTGTGGTTGCGGCGGGTACTCATCGCCGCCATCTTCTTTGGTGGCTACCTGTTTTACTGGCTGCTGGACAGCCGCTATAGCCTGACCAACCTGGCGCTGATGGCCTTTATCGCTACCCTGCAATTCCTGCCCGGCACCTTTGCCATTGTTTTTTGGACCCAGGGTAACCGTCGGGGCATGATCCTGGGCCTGGCGGTGGGCACCCTCATCTGGGCCACCGGCCTGCTGGTACCGGCGCTAACGGGCATCAAAACCCTGAGCCTGCCCGGATGGGACTGGCAGATCCCCCTGGGCAACGATTACTGGAGCCAGGTCACCCTGCTGTCCCTGGGGCTGAATACGCTGTTTTTTGTCGGGGTTTCCCTGATCACTCGCCAGACCGAGGACGAAGAGTACAACGCCGATCTCTGCGCCGCCGACGAGCTGAGCCACCCGGTGCGTCAGGCGCTGGAAGTGCAATCGGCAGCGGAATTCAAAACCCGTCTGGCCAAGCCCCTGGGCAAGGTCACCGCCAAACGTGAAGTGGATATCGCCCTGGCGGAGCTGGGTTTAAGCATTAATGAGCGTCGCCCCTACGCTTTGCGTCGGCTGCGCGACCAGATCGAAGGCAACCTCTCCAGCCTGATGGGTATCCATGTGGCGAGCGAGATTATGGACAAGCACGTGCCTTTCCAGGCCGCCCAGACCATGGAGAGCGTGGACATTAACCTGATCGAAAACCGCCTCTCACAGTACCGCGATCACCTCACCGGCATGGCCGCCGAACTGAACAACCTGCGCCTCTACCACCGCAAAACCCTGCAAGAGCTGCCGATGGCCGTGTGCTCCCTGGGGCGCGACAGCGAGATTTTGATGTGGAACCGGGCGATGGCGGATTTGACCAGCACCCCCAGCGAGGAGGTGACCGGCTCCTACCTGCAAGACATCGCCGAGCCCTGGCGCGGCCTGTTGCTGGACTTTAGCCAGAGCAGCGAAGCTCACTACTACCGGCGCGAAATCGAACTCAACGGCCGTCCCCATTGGGTGAGCCTGCACAAGGCCGCTATTGAAGGCACCATGAATGTGGGCGTCTACGACCAGGTGATACTGCTGGAAGACGTGACCGAAACCCAGCTGCTGGAGCAGGAGTTGGTACACAGCGAGCGGCTCGCCTCGGTGGGCCGACTGGCAGCGGGGGTGGCTCACGAGATCGGCAACCCTATCACCGGCATCGCCTGCCTGGCGCAAAACCTGCGCTACGACTCCGAAGATCCGGAGATTCTCGAAACCGCCGAGCAGATACTGAGCCAAACCGACCGGGTGAGTCGTATCGTGCAATCGCTGATGAGTTTTTCTCACACAGGCAACAACAAGAAGAGCGATTTTCAGGCGGTGAGTTTGCGCGACTGCGCCCAGGAAGCCATCAACCTGCTGTCACTGCAAAAGGATCGCAACCCGGTGGTGTTTACCAACGACATTTCAGCGCGCGCCATAGTCGCTGGCGATACCCAGCAGATGATTCAGGTGTTTATCAACCTGCTCTCCAACGCCCGCGACGCCAGCCCGCCCGAGGGCCGTGTTATGCTGGCCAGCGATGAGGACGAGTACAGCATCATCTTTTCGGTTACTGATGAAGGGCCGGGAATAGCCCCCGAGCACATCGAAAAGATCTTTGAGCCCTTTTTCACCACCAAGGACCCGGGCGAGGGTACAGGCCTGGGACTGGCCATGGTCTACAGCATTGTGGACGATCACGGCGGCTTTCTGGACATCGTCAGCCCCGCCGATACGCGCCGCAAGCGCGGCGCAAAATTCACCATTAAATTGCCACGCCACCTGGATTCATTAAGTTGATTCTGCGGTAGGATAGGCGCCGATTTAACCAGCGAACAGCGAAGCCGGCTATGAGCAAGATCCTGATTGTTGAAGACGAAACCATTATCCGTACCGCCCTGCGCAAACTCCTGGAGCGCAACCAGTACGAGGTGTGCGAAGCGCCTTCGGTAAAAGAGGCCACCAGCAAATACCAGCTCAAGGATTTTGACCTCATCATCAGCGACCTGCGCCTGCCTGGCGCACCGGGTACCGACCTGATCAAGCTCGCTGGCGAAATTCCGGTACTCATCATGACCAGCTATGCCAGCCTGCGCTCGGCGGTGGATTCCATGCGCATGGGCGCGGTGGACTATATCGCCAAGCCCTTTGACCATGACGAGATGGTCACCGCCGTCAAGCGGGTGATTGGCAAGGCCCGCGCCAGCAAAGAGGCGGCCCACGTAAGCCAGACTGCCAGCCACGCCATTGCGGGCATGATCGGCAGCAGCGATGTGATGCAGGAGCTCTACAACCGCATTCACAAGGTAGCGCCCACCAACGCCACTGTGCTGATTCACGGCGAGACGGGTACCGGCAAAGAGCTGGTAGCCCGCGCCCTCCACGAAGAGAGCAACCGCGCCAGCCAATTAATGATTTCGGTTAACTGCGCCGCCATCCCCGAAACCCTGATCGAATCCGAACTCTTTGGCCATGAAAAAGGCGCTTTTACCGGCGCCGCCAGCAATCGCGAAGGCCTGGTAGCGGCTGCCGATGGCGGCACCCTCTTCCTCGACGAAATCGGTGAACTGCCCCTGGAAGCCCAGGCGCGGCTGCTGCGGGTGTTGCAGGAAGGCGAGGTGCGCCCCATTGGTTCGGTGGAATCACGCAAGGTGGATGTGCGCCTGGTGGCCGCTACCCACCGCGACCTGCGCAAGCTCACCAAAGAGGGCAAATTCCGCGAGGATCTCTACTTTCGACTTAACGTGGTTCAGCTGGAGCTGCCGCCGCTGCGGGAGCGGGGTAAGGACATCATCACCCTGGCCGAGTCGCTGTTGCAGCGCTATTGCGGTCAGTTCGGCAAACCCCAGCTGACGCTCTCCCCCGAAGCGATTCAAGCCATTACCACCTATACCTGGCCAGGCAACGTGCGCGAACTGGAAAACGCCATGCAGCGGGCGGTGATTCTGTGTGAGGACGAAAAAGAGATAGGCCACGAGCTGCTGTCTATCGACCTGGATCTGGTGCGCTTTGACGAGGAAGAGGATGAGCCCACCTTTGGCATGCACCGAGCCACCAATCGCCCCAGCCGCACCGCACCCCAGGACCCCACCGAAGACCTGTCACTTGAAGACTACTTCCAGCGCTTTGTGCTGGAACACCAGGACACCATGAGTGAGACAGAACTGGCACGCAAACTGGGGGTTAGCCGCAAGTGCCTGTGGGAGCGCCGCCAGCGCTTGGGTATTCCGCGCAACAAAGCCGCCTCGACCGCCAAATAAAGTCCTGTTTCCACCCTTTCCAAGCCCAAGGTGTCACCGTCACCGGTGACACATCTGCTCAAATTTCCGCCAAACCGCTGTTTTTTGCGCCAGCTCGTTACCCCCGACCCCGACCTTGTTACCCACCGGGGTTTGTTACCGCGAGCTGCCCGGGTAACAAAAGTTCCGTAGATCTGTAACTCTTCGAAATAACAATTCGGAATATACCAAGGCCCAAAAAAGCTAAGCAGCTGAATTTCTTACAATTTTTAACATTGGCACAGGAAGTGCCTTCTTAAGCGCCAAAGATAACAACAACAAAGAATAAGAAATATCCAAAACGCTAATAACAACAACAAACAATAAGAAACTGAAAATTCGAATAACAACAACAAACAATAACAACAGAAAGCTAGGCCATAACAACAAGAAACAATAAAAACAGAAGATGTACAAAAATAAAAAGACTAATAACAAGCCAAATGGCTCGTCCGGATGGTAAGCCAGATGGTAAGAAAGACCAGCGCTAGAAGAAAATAAAGATAAAAAACGACAATAAAGCGGAAACACTGACTAGGCACAGGATGGGATAGCGAGCAAATTGGAGATGGGCACGGAAGCACCCCATTGAATGCCACAGGCACCTTTTGTGCTGCCCTCCGACGGGAAATCGAAAGATTTCCCGTTTTGCTTTCCGGCTTCCGAATACAAATCCCCTATTTCACGCAAAGATCACTAAAGTAGTGTAAATCCCCCTCCCCAGGCGCCAGCCCCTGTGCCAAGTTACCTGCCCATAACGATTAGCCGCCGTGGAAAACCATGTCCAGTCACTTTATCGAGGCACTTCGGCAGTGGCTCCCCTTGCGGGACGCCCATGCCTGGGTCTTGGGTGCCGTTATCCAAACGCGCGGTTCTGTCTATCGCAAAACCGGGGCGCTGATGCTGCTGAGCGACGCCGGTCACCAGCTGGGGCTGCTAAGCGGTGGTTGCCTTGAGGCCGACTTGCTACTGCAAGCACGCAAAGTCGGTGCCCTGGGTAAAAGCCGTCGCCTCACCTATGACGCCACCGATGAAGGCAGTATCGCCTGGCAACTGGGCATAGGTTGCGGCGGCGCCGCCGAGATACTCCTTCACCCCTGCTCCGCCGCCAATGCCTACCTGCAACTCGATCAGACGCTCCTCCAACTGGAGGCGGGCAAGGCTGTTTGTTACCTGCTGCACCTGGACACACCCATCGCCGAGGTTCAGCTTGCCGCCAAGGCGCTGGATCAACGCCAGGCGGGCCAGCTGCAGCAGGCAAGTAGGGGCCAGCAGCTGGTCGCCCTGATCAATCCACCACCCGAGTTGCTGGTGTTGGGCAGTGGCGTGGATATGGTGCCACTATGCCAGCTGGCGCTAAACCTGGGCTGGCAGGTGCACCTGGCCGATCCGCGCCTCAGCCCCCAGGGGCGCGCCCGTTTTCCCGCCCAGGTAACCCTCTACCAGGCCAGTGCCGCCGATCTGAGCACACAAATGCTGGCGCGCACCGATGCGGTGGTGGTCGCCCACCACAATGTGGCGCTGGATGCGGCGGCCATGGTGCCGCTGCAAGCCTCAGGCGCCAGCTACATCGGCTTGCTGGGGCCAGCCCAACGCAAGCAGGAAGTGCTGACAAAAGCGGGCTTGGTGGAATCCGAACTGCGCATTCCCGTCTCCGGCCCCATGGGCCTGGCCCTGGGCGGCGACCTGCCCGAAAGCATCGCCCTTTCGGTATTGGCCGAAGCCCATGCGGTACTTCACGGCAGCACCGGCCTGGCGCTCAGCCCGGCCTATGCGCCTGCCATTTCCGCATTAAAGAACATTGCCCCTGAGGACGGGGAAATCCCCTCTGGCAGACAAAGCGCGGGAGGCGACTGAGATGGACGTGGATTGCCTGATGCTGGCAGCTGGCGCCTCGCGCCGCTTTGGCGATTGCAAGCTGCTCGCCGAGTGGCAAGGGCAAGCCTTGATCAGCCACGCACTGGGCAATGCGCGCCAACTCCCCCTGGGGCGGCTGCTGGTGGTCACCGGCGCCTACCACGAGATCCTGGCACCCCTGATCGCCACCCAGGCGCCCGAGGCCGACGCTGTCTACTTTGCCAACTGGGAGCGGGGTATGGGTGCCTCCCTGGCCTTTGGGGCCAGCCTCTTGCCAGGCGCTCGCCCGTTGCTGGTGCTGCTGGCGGATCAGCCATTGATCAGCGCCGCTGACTTGCAGCTTCTTTACCAGACAGCCCAATCCCATCCCGAGCAGATTGTCTGCGCCAGCTTTGCGTCAACCCTGGGCCCACCTGCGATTTTTCCGTCCAGATTCAAGGCGCAACTGCGCCAACTGGATGGTGACAGGGGCGCCAAGGCACTGCTGCAATCCCCTGACACCCTGAGCCTGCCTCTCGCGGCCGCGGGTATCGACATTGACACCCACACCGACCTACTCCACCTCACACAGGGACATCACCATGATTTCGCTCACAGTTAATGGTCAGAAACGGTCGCTGGATCTGGATCCTGACACCCCCCTGCTCTGGGCGCTGCGCGACCAGTTGCAGCTCACGGGCACCAAGTTTGGTTGCGGCATGGCGCTCTGCGGCGCCTGTACCGTGCATATGAACGGTGCGCCAGTGCGCGCGTGCAGCATTCCGCTGTCGGCAGCGCAAAACGCTGAGGTCACCACCATCGAAGGTCTGGCGACGCCGGTGGGTCAGGCGGTGCAGTCCGCCTGGCGAGAGTTGGATGTGGTGCAGTGCGGCTATTGCCAGTCGGGCCAAATCATGTCGGCCACGGCGCTGCTGAGCCAAACCCCCAACCCCAGCGATGCACAAATCGACACCGCCATGCAGGGCAACCTCTGCCGCTGTGCCACCTATCAACGGGTTCGCGCCGCCATCCATCAGGCTGCTGACCACTTGGCCAAACAACCGGGGAGGAAAGCCTGATGTATTTCTTAAAAAATCGCCCTTCGATGCCGGAATCCATCAATGCGCTCAAAAACGCTGAGGTTTCGCGCCGGTTTTTCCTCAAATCCGTTACCGCTGGCGGCGGCCTGATGCTGGGTTGTGCGTCTCTGCCCACGCTGGCGATAAAGCCCTCAGGCCCCCGTGCCTCGGTCACTGACGAACAACTCAGCTTCAGCGCCTTCGTCAAGATTTCACCCGACAGCCGTGTCACCGTGGTGGTCAAGCACCTGGATATGGGCCAGGGCGTGAGTACCGGCCTGACAACCCTGGTAGCCGAAGAGCTGGATGCCAGTTGGGAACAAATGGCCTGGGAGCCGTCCCCGGCCGACGGCAGCATCTACAACAACACTCTCTGGGGCCCGAGCCAGGGCACCGGCGGTTCTACCGCCATCCCCAACTCCTGGGAGCAGCTGCGCAAGGCAGGCGCTGCCGCCCGCGCCATGCTGGTAGAGGCAGCCGCTCAAAGCTGGAAGGTGCCTGCCGAGGAGATTCAGGTGAAAAACGGGGTTATCTCCCACGGTCGCAAGCGCGCCAGCTTTGGCGATATGACGCCCAGGGCTGCACTCCTGCCTGTGCCGGAAAACCCCAACCTCAAAGACCCCAAGGATTTCACCCTGATCGGCAAGAAAATCCCGCGCATCGACAGCCCGGAAAAAACCAACGGTAGCGCGGTGTACACGCAAGACATCCAACTGCCGGGCATGCTCACCGCCCTGGTGATCTTTCCACCCAAACTGTTGGGCAAGCCCAAAAAATTTGATGCCTCCAAAGCCGAGGCGCTGCCCGGCGTGGTGGCCGTGGTGAAAATCCCACGCGGCGTGGCGGTGGTGGCGCGGGATTTTTGGACCGCACACAAGGCTCGGCAACTGGTGGAGGTGGAGTGGGATCTTTCCGCCTGCGAAACCCGCAGCAGCGACCAGCTGTTTGCCGATTTTCG